>CAIQLE010000413.1 GCA_903872555.1 uncultured bacterium | reverse complement strand
GTCACATCAAACGCCGTCGTATTCGTGCTCTTTGCGGTAATTCCGTTGAAACTGGTTTCATCGCTCAGAGCAGAAAAAGCATCCTTCACATTGGACAGCACATAGCTCATCGCAGCAAAACCAGAAATTTTGGCTTCACATTGATTGATTTTCTTGTCGATCAGGGCTTTTTGCGGCGCACGCTCGGCCTCGACCAGGTTTTGTGCCAACGTCGTCGTATCTACACCGGAACCAGCACCCAACTGCGCCAGCAAAGCACTGCCATTGACAGGCGTGCTTTGAGTCGCGGTATTACTACTTGTTGTCGTCGTAGCTGGCGTGGTAACCGGAGCAGTGGAAGCCGTAGTTGCAGTCGTCGTTGTCATCTGGTATTCCCCGGCGCTCCTAGCACCTTTAACTATTTATTCAGCAGACATCAAAAAAAGAGTCGACAGTCAGGCTGGAAACTTTATGCCTTAAATCATTTATTTCATGTAATTCCACAGATTGAGCTGGGAAATCTTAGCAAAAGAGCTTTGTGCGGCCTCAAGAGCCAACATGTCTTTATTCATCTTGGTAATGGCTGCGGTGTAGTCCACATCCTGCGCCTGAGACAAGGTGCCTTTGAGCCTTAACACGGTATCGTCTGCCAGAGAAGTCTGTGAATCCAGAGTATTCATGCTGGCACCAATAGTCGCAAGACTGGAACTCATATTGTTCTGTAAGGTTCCCACTTCCGTGACCGAACTTTGTATGCCTTTCACATCATTGTTTTCCAAAGCCGTTGATAAATCATCGATGACCTGAAAAAAATTCACTCCTTGCTTAGTGCCATCGGCCGCCGTACGGACCAGTTTTCCAAACGGGTTGGTACCGGTCTGATTAGTATTTACCTGACGCTGATCGCCAACCCCCGCAGAATTGACTGTCTGATCACCCTGATACACCAACTTGCCACTTGTGTCGGAAGCGAAGGCTGCCTTGCTGACGCGGCTTCCGGAAAAAATATAGTTGCCGTTAACGTCTTGGGTATTCGCGAGTGAGAGCAACTGAGCGCGTAACTGCTTGACTTCAATATTGATGTCTTTGCGATCTTGCGGACCATTCGTATCATTTGCGGCCTGTACCGATAATTCTTTGAGACGTGTAATCACATCCGTTGCGGACTTAGTCGCCGTCTCTTGCTGAGATAACTTATCCTTGACGGTATTAATCGTCGCAATGTAACTATTCTGTCGGTCGATTGCTGTATTCAGGCGTGTGATGATTGCAGATTTATCAGGCGCATCACTAGGCGTTAATACTTCCTTGGATGAAGACAATTGCATCTGCGTCTTGGTCAGGCGGTCCTGTGTGGTGCTCATCTGGGACAGGGCACGGTCAAACATCAGACTGGTAGACATTTGCATCACTTAGTACTCCTTATTAACGGGCAGCCGACAGGATCGAATCAAACAACTCGCCGGCGACTTGTATGGTTTTGGCGGCTGCCTGATAGGCCTGCTGGAATCGGATCAGGTCGGCGGCTTCACTGTCGAGTGAGACTCCCGATACCTTGTCACGCGCTTCAATCGCCTGGTTATTCACCACTTGAAGCGCTTGCTGTGCAATCGAGGCCTGACTGGCCACATTACCAACCTTGCCGACCTGCTCTTCATAGGCTTGAGAAATAGTGCTGCCATTGCTACCACCAATGACATTTTTTTTCTCGAGCGCGACGATATCCTGCACGTTTTGATTATTCCCCGTGCCGTCCTGATTACCATCGATAGCAAAGTTGTCGCCGGCAGCGGGCGCATTATCCAGTTTTAACTGCAAGCCGTTATAAGTAATGCCCGCAGCTGGATCGTAATCACGCTCGGCCAGATTCGTGACCAGACCATTCGCAGGATTGGTCCAGGAAATCTGATAATGCGTGGCCGTCGTGAAATGCACATCGTATTTTTCTGAGCGCAGTGCGTCGACACGAGTGGTATCGAGTGAAGCCGGATCGGCCATGCTGGCATCGTAACTGCCAGAAATCGTGCCGCCGCCCTCGCCTGTCGCAAACACCAGCAAATCTTCAGGCGCCGCACCGCTGATATACACACTGCTGGAAAAGCCCAGCGATGCGAGGTCCTTAGGCATACCTGAAGAACCAAAGCCGAGCTGGATTTGACTATCCGAGAGCAGATCCAGGCTTCCCTTATAGGTCCCGTTACCAATACCCAGCAGGTTGCTGTCCACGCTGTTTTTGGTGCCGATACGAATGTCGGTGCCGGAATCATTGAACAGGGTCAGATTGCCCTGATCATCAAGCGAAGCACCTACCGATGATTGCTGGATGATGGCCGAGGAGGTCAGATCGGCGCCTATGGCTATGCCGCCCGGCATGTCCGTCTGCAGGGAGATATCACCCTTGTTATCCAGCATCGCGTAAACATTTGTGCCTACACTTTGATTGATGGAAGCCACCAGATCGGCCGGATTCGTAAATGCGCCATTCGCGCCAGAACCGCTGACACGGACACCATTCAGAATGACGGGCACAGATCCATTGAACTGTGCCGCAGGAATAATTGTTTTATCAGCTACAACCGCAAACGGTGTGCTGCTGCCGAGCGCACTGCCCTGAACATCAGCGGCGACAGCACCACTCAGCATGATGTCTGAGGACAAATTGCCGCTCTGATCAAAATTCGCAGTGGCCACCACACCGGCGGATGATGCATTGATCGCATCCACCAGTGCCTTAGCATTGCTGAAAGGCCCATTCAGGGTCTGACCATTCAGTGTGACACCGGCGCTCAGATCCAGCCCGTCTTTGGGCACGGTCAGCAAACCGAGTCCGTTGTTATCCGTTTGCGCAGAGGCATGCAAATCACCATTGCCGGCACCAAGCACATTAATCATGCCGGTGTTGGGATCATTAGTAGCAGTAATGCCGGGAATATTCATGGCATTGATGCTGCTGGCATTCGTTATCGGGCCGGGAACACGTACGCCATTCAGCACCAGTGTTGTACCGGCGCCGAGTTTGGCAGGATCAATCGATACCTTGCCGGTCTGTGCCTGATTGATGGCGGCGAGAATATCTTTTGCGCTGCCAAACGTGCCTGTGATCGTCACACCATTCAGGGTCAGGCTGGCCGGCATGCGCTTGGACAGCGCTTCCGAAGTGAGCTTGCTAGCCGGGATGCTGATATGGTTGGATGCTGTGGCCTTGACAGGCGGCTGCATCATCGCGCCGGCATCGGTAATCCACTGCACATAATCACTCGCCTGCAGCGGCCGTCCCAGATTCAGGCCACCCAGCGCCTTGCCATTGAGGGTTAATGCGCCCGCGCCTATCTGTGTCACATCCGAAGGAATGGCACTGCCAGGCATGTTTGCCTGATACGGCACATGCGCAAAGACATCGGTGTAATAAGTGCCTGCGGGTTTGCCCAGGGTGTTCAGATCGCCCAGCTTGCCATCTGGCCCATAACCAAAGACGACATTGCCATCGCTCTTAACAGACAAACTACCCTTGTAAGTTACATCGCCAACCTTGATGTCATTGCCGGCAAAATCATTGGTATTGGTCAGTACCAGTGAATTGGGATCATTCGGATCTACGGACGCAGAAAGCTTGGTGCGGTATTCATTGTTGATAGCGAGCGCAAGATCAGCCACCGAAGTACGGCTACTGTCGGCCGGAATGCTCGCACCATTAAAATTGAAGGCAGCTGCCACGTCACCGGCGTTCAGGGTCAGCTTGACGGTGTTACTGGCAGTGACATTCACAGCAGGCTGCATACCCTCTGCTGCCTTGTTCAGCCATGCAGCCATATCACTGGCCTGAATTGTCGTGGATGGCGCAGCAGGCAGCAGGCCCGGCAAAATCTTGCCGTTAATTCTGAGAATGTTGCCCGCTATGCCAGGCACATCCGCCGGTATCGCACCACCATTCGTGATGCTGTTGAGCTGGCTGCTGGGCAGCGGATCATGCGAAGCAGAGAACTGCAATACATCGTTATATTTCTGGCCCGGCGTGGCTTGCTGACCATAAAACAGACCGATTTGCTTGTAGCCTGTAGTGCCTGTCTGATTCAGATAAGTATCGGAATAGGTCGAACCGGCGGTAAATCCATTATCAGTCGTCAGCAACAATGAACGATCTGGCTGAGGAATGGTACTTCCTACCAGCTGACGACCATCGCGCGTGAAGATTTGCAATTGCTGATCACCGCTGGCGCCATTCAGCGACAGTGACCAGTTCTGAGCGCCGATAGGAATCTGACCCAGCAACTTACCCTTAGGCGGCACAATGCCGGCCGATGGATCTGGATTATTCGTCAGAACTTGCGAGAGTGTTTTGACCTTGGTGGGATCAGGATAACTCGGTGCATAGCTGAGGGTCGCATTCACGCCGGAGACATTGTTCTGGTCTTCAATCACACGGAACAAGGAACCAGCAGCCACCCTTGTGGGATCGGTGATATTCACATAGATACCTGCCGCTGCACGATTGACTTCAATCGCCTTGCCAGACACAGGATCGGTACTCGTGATCGTTTGTATACGAAACAGATCCTTGCCTACAACACCCTGCTGATCAATACCATTTTTATGGATGGTGTTGATCTGATCAGCGACGGCCGTTGCCAGATAATTCAGCGACTCCATGGTCGGCTGCAGTACCTGCTCACGAAAGCCCATCAGGCCGCCCAGCTCACCATTGCTGATACCGACAATTTCCTGCGGTGTTTTGCTATAGGCGTCAGTGATGATGGAGACTTTGGATAAATCATTTTCATCAAAGCGCGCTGTCAACGGGAGGGATTTATCGCCCTTGACGATGCTGCCGGAACCAGCCACGTTGCCCAGGCTGATATCCACACTGCCATTAGTGGCCGTGGTGACATTAACTTTGACGAGGGCCGATAATTTTTTCAATAAGAGATCGCGCTGATCCAGCAAATCCGGTGGTTGCTTATCTGCCGTCGGCTTACCCTGCAACTGTTTATTCACTGTCGCCAGCTGACCAGCGATAGTATTGATATCAGAGATCCGACTATTAATCGCATCTCTGGTATCGGAATCTACGCCACTTAACTGCGTGGAAATTTCTCTGAAACGGGAAGCGAGACCATCGCTGTCACGCAAAAACTGGCTACGCACGATGCTCGATGCCGGATCTGCTGACAGCGAGCGTGCTGAAGCAAAAAAAGTATTCAGTGCTGGTGGTAAACCTACGGTGTCACTGCCCATGATGTCGACCACGCGGTTGGCATAGTTGACCATCGGGCCCTGGGTATTCAGATCACTGGTGCTGTTGCGTAAATTCGTTTCGAGGAACTGATCATAGGCACGCTTGATACCGGCGACATTCGCACCTGTACCGAGATATACGCGGCCTTGCTGGCTCGGCATATTCTCGGAGATGGTCGTCTCCTGACGTACATAGCCTTCGGTACCGACGTTGGCGATGTTATTACTGACAGTCGTCAGCGCACGCTGATAAGCAGCGACGCCTGAACTGCCTATACTCAGCAGATCACTCATTGGTCAGCTCCGTATCCGCAGCAGGTCTGACCTGCACTGGCTTGAAATTGAGATTGAATTTATCCGGGCGCACCAGCTTGATAGGCGAAGGGCCACCAGGTACGGCGAGTCCCTGCTGCACAGGATTCAAGACGATAGGCTCAGCCTTGGCCTTGAATTCCGGTTGCGGTGCATTCGCTCTGTCGATGTGCTTGACCAGCATGTCAGCCACGCCCAGAGTATTTTTCTTGGCAAGGTTGACGGAGAGTTCACGGTCATACATTTGCTGAAAGGTGTCTTCTGCTTCGGAACCGGACAGATCGCTCTTCTCAACGGTCTGACGCATGGACTTCAGCATTTCCTGAATAAACATGGCCTCGAACTGGGTCGCCGTCTCACGCGTGGCTTTTTCGGTCTTTTGCTGCGCTTGTCCGCGCAACTTGCCAAGACCGGCAAAGTCGAGTGATGACTGGGGAGCCAGATTGTCGAGGCCGTCTGCCATATCAGATCACCACGAGGTCGGCGCGCAAGCTGCCCGACGTTTTAAGGGCTTCAAGAATGGCAATCAAAGCCGAAGGCGAAGCCCCGACCTGATTGATGGCATCCACCACCTGGCGCAAATCAACGCCGGCCTGAAACAGGAACATAGGTTTATTCGGTTCACTTACGGACACATTTGCGTTCTGCACGGCCTGCGTCTGACCCGAAGAAAAAGCGCCGGGCTGACTGACTTCATTGGTCGCAGCAATCGCCACCGAAATCGTGCCGTGTGAGACAGCGGCTGCCGTCACTTTGACGTTGCGGCTAATCACCACCGTACCGGTACGCGAGTTGACTACCACGCGTGCAGCGCCCTCGCCCGGAATCACGTCCAGATTTTCAACCATACTCATGAAAGTCACGCGCTGCGACATATCGGTCGGTGCGCGTACAGAAATCGATACGCCATCTAACGCATTGGCCGTGCCTGCACCAAAGGTCTTGTTGATGGCATCGACGATGGCGCGTGTGGTCGTGAAATCCTGATCACGCACATTCATCATCACAAAATCAGATTTATCAAAAGGCGTGTCAACAATGCGCTCAACCGTTGCGCCATTCGGAATGCGTGAGGAGGTTGGAACACCGATGGCCACTTTGGAACCGGCTCCGCTGGCATCAATACCGGTGGTGGTCACCACGCCCTGGGCGATGGCATACACTTCGCCATCAATACCGCGCAGACTAGTCAGGATCAAAGTACCACCACGCAGGCTGCTGGACTTGCCCAGAGTGCCGACATTGATGTCAATACGCTGACCGGGCTTCGCCATACCAGGCAATTCAGCTGTCACCATCACTGCGGCGACGTTTTTCACATCCAGTTTGCCGACCGCTGCAGCAGAACGTTCAAAGTCTGACAGAGGACCATCCAGGCCCACACCCATTTTGTTCAGCATTGCGCGTACGGTTTGCACCGTGAACGACACGTCAGCACCATCGCCAGTGCCTTGCAAACCGACCACGATGCCATAACCAACTAACTGGTTCGTACGGATAGCTGCAGCAGAGGCCAGATCTTTGACGCGATCAGCCATGGCGGGCTGCGCTACTGCCAGTGTCAGCAGCAAGGCACCGGCCGTTTTGATCAGTCGCATACTCATGTGTGCTCTCACAGTCATCAGAAGGGCCAGAATTTCAACAAGGCGCTGGTACCCCAGCCTACGCGGGTCGCATTGGCGAGGTCGCCCGAACCTTTATAGGTAATTTGCGCATTCGCCAGACGGCGTGACTGCACCGTATTGATGGCGCTGACATCGTCCGGACGGATGATGCCGGCGACCTGAATCACTTCACCGCCTTCTGACAGTGACAATTGTTTTTCACCGCGAATCACGAGATTGCCGTTGGCTTGAACTTCCGCCACGGTGACGGCGATCGAACCTGTCAACGAGGCTTGCTGATCTGCCGTGCCCTTGCCTTTATTGGTGGTGGTGGCGCCGGTGGTATTCAGACCGGAGAGTAAAGGGCTCAGTCCTGACAGTTTGCTGGTCATACCGGTTGGTACGGCATCATTGGTGGAAGCACGGCTGGTTTCATTGTTTAAAGTTCTGGCGGCTTGTGTCGATTCATCTAATAAGACGGTCACCACGTCACCTACGCGATATTCGCGGCGCTTGGCCTGCCACATATCGGTACTGTCATTCGCAAAAATGGCGCCGGTTGAGAGACGTGTGTTCTCGCGTGGCAAAGGCTGAACCGGAGCGAATTGCGGCGTATGCGCCAGCGGCATCGGGCCGCTGCATGCACTCATGAGCGCTACAGCGGCTGCGGCCGGTATCAGTGTCAGCTTGTTCATCATTTTTCCGTTGTTCTTTTCTTTTGTTATTCAGTCGTAGCGCTATGGTCGCTACTACATCAATTTGCTACAGCATCATTTCGCTAATGCACTTACATATTGTTGTTCAGGAAGCGCAGCATGCCGTCAGCTGCCGAGATCGCTTTCGAGTTAATTTCATAGCCACGCTGAGCCTCAATCATGTTCACCATTTCTTCCACCACATTCACATTCGATGCTTCCAGCATGCCCTGACGCAGGGTGCCTGCCGCCTGTGTGCCCGGGTTCAGCAAGGCCGGTGCTCCACTGGCAGGGGTCTCCTTATAAAGGTTGTCACCCATGGGCTGCAGACCAGCTGCATTCACGAATCGTGCCAGCTGTATCTGACCCAGCTGCTGAGCACCGCCGCCGGCAAATAACTCAGCAGTGACAATGCCATCCTGGCCTACGGTGATAGAAGAAGCATTCGCAGGCACGGCAATCACGGGCAGTAATGGCTGACCACTATTCGTCACTACCTGTCCGGTATTCGACAGTTTGAAGGTGCCGTCGCGGGTATAGGCGATGGTGCCGTCAGGCTGCTGAATCTGGAACATCCCCTCGCCGGCAACGGCCAGATCGAGTGCGTTCTGGGTGTTGATCATGTTGCCCTGAGCGTGAATCTTTTCAGTCGCAACGATGCGGGTACCTGTACCGAGCATCAGACCGGTAGGCGCTTGTGTAGTCGCTGCAGTCTGGCCACCCGCCTGGCGTACGTTCTGATACAGCAGATCTTCGAACATGGCGCGATCGCGCTTGAAGCCTGTGGTGTTGACGTTGGCCAGGTTATTCGAGATGACGGTCAGACGGGTCGACTGTGCATCCAGACCGGTCTTAGCTACCCACATTGATGCGTCCATGTTGTTCTCTTTTCTTTATGCTGTTGCTGATATTTCAGCTTTAACTTTTATTCTTTATTAACTACGGGTTTAGCGTGCTTTCAGCATGCTTGATCCGGCCTCATCCAGCGATTTCGCTTCTTTGATTGTTCTTACCTGGGTCTCGAAGGAGCGCGAGAAATCAATCAGCTTCACCATCGCCGTAATGGGATTAACGTTGCTGGCCTCAAGTGCGCCCGGTACCAATTGAGGATTCTTTCCGCCCGAAGCGAAATCACCATTCCCTGTCCTGAATTCCGGATAAGGTGTAAACAAGGTATCGGGGCGGCGCATCAGTGAAATCTGGCTCGCATCACGCAGCATGATCTTGCCGACATTCACCGGTGGCTCTTGCACAGGCTGCACAGGATTACGTGCATATACATCTCCATCTTTAGTAATCTGCACTTCAAAGCCGGCCGGAATCGTGATCGGACCACCCTGCTCGGACAGCACCGGATGCATAGAACCGTTTTGCAGCACACCGCTGCTATTGAGTTGTAAATCACCACGACGGGTGAAGGCCAGCGTGCCATCGGGCGCCTGTATACCCATCACGGTTTTGTCCTGCATGGCGATATCCATCTTGTTGCCGGTTGCCATTAACAAGCCAGGCTCCAGAGAAACCGTATTCATTTTTTCAATGAAAGGCTGAATGCGGGTATCGAAACCATCACCGGCCGCTTTCACGGCCACCATGGCATTGTCAAAACTTTTCTTGAAGCCGACGGTCGACACGTTAGCCAACTCATTGTTGAGCTGTTCGCGCAACAGACGTCGTTCATTGATCGACGCCATGGCAGTGAAGGCTAAGCGGTCCATGTCGGGCTCCGGTTCCTGTAGTTAATCAGCTATTAGCTACGGATGTTGATGATGGCCTGCGTCAGCGTATTGTTGGTCTCAATCGCTTTGGCATTGGCCTGGAAATTACGTTGTGCCGTGATCAGTTCAACCAGCTCAGCCGTCAAGTCCACATTCGAACGTTCAAGTGCACCCGCGCGTACAGTACCGAAACCTGCCGCACCGGCTTCGCCCAGACGTGCATTGCCAGACTTTGAAGTAGCGTAGTAGCTCGAGTCACCGATCTGCCGAAGACCGGTCGGACTGGCGAAGTTGGCCAGAATGATCTTGGCCAGTGATTTTTGTGAACCATTCGAATACGACGCAGAAACCAGACCATTGTCGGCAATATCGACACCGATCAGATCACCCTCAGGACGACCATTCTGGTCTTGTTTAATCACCGAGAAAGGTGAGGAATACTGGGTCGACGAACCGTAGTTAATACCGAACTGAATCGTTGCGCCGGATGCGCCAATCGTAGTGCTCTTGAAATTAATCGACTCCAGTGGTGATTTAATCGCGCCACTCGAATCAAATGTCAGCTCGCCTTTGGTCAGGAAAATAGGTGACCACAGATTACGGGTCTGATCTTCCGAGAAGGTGCCAGGATCCGAAGTTTCCTGACCATTACGATCCACGTATAACGGAAAACCATCGGCATTTTTTGCCTGTGGCGGTGACTGCCACTGACTGGTGGTGCCACGCGCACTCGGCAGATTTGCAAGTCCCCAGATACTGTTAGCCGACACTTTCAGGAACGAGTTATCGCCTGTAGTTCCGGTAGAGAATTTGAAGTACTTGTTATTGGTACCTGGCTGGGTAGCGATTTCTACTTTCACACCATTCACGGTACGGCCGTAGTTATCAGCCATGGAATTGATACGTGTCTCGAGTTCTTTGCGGAAGTCTTCAATCGTGTAATCCGCTTTCGGAGGCATAGTGACCAGGCTGGTGACATTATCGACCGTTACCACGAATTGATTATTCGATGCATCAACGCGGAATTTATTATCCAGATTGATACCGATGGCATCACCACTCAATACCGCAGGCTGAGATTCAATACCGCGCAGAGGCAGAGAGGAGGTATCGGTCAAGACACCGGTTGAATTTTCCTGCATACCGAATAAGGCGTTTGCCATGGCCGAGCCATTCGATAATTTGATGCTGGAGGTGTCCCCAGTAGTTCCGGATGCAATAATGAACGTGCCTTTGGCATCATCAAATTTCACTTCCACACCAAAACGTTGATTGGCAGGATCAACGATAGAACCGCCGTTAGGCAGTACCGTCTGACCCCAGGCGCTGGTAGTGGTATCAATCGGTGTGGCTACGTCAGTCAGGCCAAATAGCGGATCCTGATTCTGGGTGGCAGAACGAATACTGATAGGCGTACTATCGGCTGACTTGAAGGTAAAGGTTTGATTTGCCGAGTCATAGCCGACTGTCACTGCCGAAGGGAAGGTGGTGATTTTGTTTACTTCTGCCTGAATAGCGGCGACGGCCTGATTCGTCGTCATCTGACTAAGATCAGTCACACCATCCTGACCTTTAGTCAAAGAAATCATGGCCTCGTTACCGCCCACATTCAGACGGAACAAATTCGCGCTGGTGGCCGTATTATCTGGGCCAAATTTGAAATAATGCTGATCACCGTAGGCGTTATTGATGGCATTCGTCATTTCGGCAGCCATTTCAACACCAGTGAATTTTTTGGCGGGTACCAAATTATTCAGGTAGCTCATATCGATCGTGATCGGGCCCGATGCGCCATCCACATTCAGATCAAATTTAATCGCATCTTGCTGAGAGTTGACAGCTTGTGTGTAAGTCGCCAGCGGAGCGACGATGACGGTCGGCGCCAGTGTCAGCGGGGTCGGTGTAATGACAGGCAGTGGCGCCGCATTATCATTGACCAGGGCATTCAGTGTCGCCGTTGCCAGGGTATTGTCTGTCGCCGAGGAAGGGTTAACGGTCAGCACGCCATTGTTATATGAGGCGCTGTAACCTGCGGCTACCAGCGCACCACCCGCTAGCGTAGTCGGGTCGGCAAAATCAGTTAATGGCACCGAGCCTGTCGCTGGAATGGTCGCAGCGCCTATGGTCAGGGTATAGCCATCGATGGTGCTGGGTGCCGTGGGTGTAATGTCGGTGAAATCAGCCTGAGTCGAATTATTCGAATCAAAGTAACTTGCCGTCAGATTCGTTTGCGGCATGCTCGAGGTTGATGTGTTTGGCAAGGACAGCGTGAGTGAATTCGTTCCTGCTTCGTACGTTGCCGTATAGCCGGCCGTAACAATCTCCTGACCTACGGTGCTGTTAGGGTCTGCAAAATCTGCCAGCGAGCCAGCTAAACCAGAGGCTGGAAAAGCAACGCCGTCCAGCTTCAGGCTATAAGCCTTGGCATTGCTGTCCCCTTTAAAGCTGATGGCCTTCGAAGCGACAGACGTTGGAACCAGCGTCTGTGTAAATGAAGGCACGGTGGAATTCAGTGAAACCGGCGGTACCGTCGTGCTGCCATCCGCAGGTATCAGCACCAGATCACCGGCTGCATTTAGGTTTGAAGTAAATTTCAAAGTCGTATCAGCATTGATCTGTGTCGACAGATCGTCCAATGTCATGGCTGGTGTGGCCAGCGGATCTGCCGGGATCTTGGTTTGTGTCGTCACACCCGACACATCGGTCGTGGAATAAGTCAGCTGATAGCCGGTTGCGCCATTCGCTGGCGAGAAGACCGTGCCCTGCACGCCTGAACCTGCTACCAAGG
>CAIQLE010000412.1 GCA_903872555.1 uncultured bacterium | reverse complement strand
GCCCACGATGCCGAATGTCGATATTCAGGCCACGCGTGAATCCGTGATTGCTGTCATGCCATGGGGTGGCAAGTCATCTGTAGCCGCAGTGGCTGAGCAGGTGACGCCTGTTGCGCCTCATGCTATCGATGCTGCTCAGGCGCTTGAACTCAAGTTTCGTGAAGATGCCTGGGTCGAGATCCTGACGCCTGAAGGCAGTAAAACCGTATCGCGCCTGATGAAGGCTGGCAGTACAGAATTATTCGAAATCAACGAGCCGATTGTGCTGGTGGTGGGGAATGCCGCAGGGGTCGATGCCACGCTTCGTGGTCAGGCCATTAATCTGCGTGCCTCGGCGCATGACAATGTCGCTAAACTCAACTTGAAATAAATCATTCATGAGTGAGACAGATACCCAGGCAGCTATTGCATCGGGCCCAATGGGCCGGCACCTGACACGTCAGGTGCGCATAGCGCATGGTTCACGTGAAGTGCTGGTGGGGGGGCATGCGCCGGTGATGGTGCAGTCCATGACCAACACCGATACCGCGGATGCAATCGCAACAGCCATACAGGTCAAAGATCTGGCGCGTGCCGGCTCCGAAGTGGTGCGTATCACGGTGAATACGCCAGAGGCTGCGGCTGCAGTGCCTGACATCCGCGATCAGCTTGATCGCATGGGTGTGGATGTGCCGCTGGTGGGCGATTTTCATTACAACGGTCATTTGTTGCTGACGCAGTATCCGGCGTGCGCGGAAGCACTTTCCAAATACCGCATTAATCCAGGCAATGTGGGGCAGGGCGCTAAGCGCGATACGCAATTTGCGCAAATGATAGAGGTCGCCTGCAAGCATAAAAAACCGGTGCGCATAGGCGTGAACTGGGGCAGCCTGGATCAGGCGCTGCTGGCACGCATCATGGATGAAAATGCGGGACGTGCTGAGCCCTGGAGCGCACAGGCCGTGATGTATGAAGCACTGATTACATCGGCACTTGAAAATGCACAGCGCGCAGAAGAGCTGGGCATGGCGGGCGACCAGATTATTTTGTCATGCAAGGTATCGGGTGTGCAGGATCTGATCGCGGTGTATCGTGAACTTGCGCGCCGCTCAGATTATCCCTTGCATCTGGGGCTGACCGAAGCCGGTATGGGCAGCAAGGGTATTGTGGCTTCCACTGCCGCTTTGTCTGTGCTGCTGCAAGAGGGCATAGGCGACACCATACGCATTTCTCTGACGCCCGAGCCGGGTGGAGATCGTACGCGTGAAGTCATCGTCGGTCAGGAAATTTTGCAGACCATGGGCTTGCGTAAATTTACGCCTATGGTGATCGCCTGCCCGGGTTGTGGCCGCACCACCTCGACCGTGTTTCAGGAACTGGCGGACCGCATACAAACTTATCTGCGCGAGCAGATGCCTGCCTGGAAAACCACTTATCCGGGTGTGGAAGAAATGAATGTGGCCGTGATGGGCTGCATCGTGAATGGACCGGGTGAATCCAAGCATGCACATATAGGCATCAGCTTGCCCGGCACCGGTGAATCACCCGCAGCGCCCGTATTCGTGGATGGACAAAAATCGGTCACGCTGCGTGGCGACCGCATTGCTGAAGAATTCCAGGCCATTGTGCTGGACTATGTAAAGACGCGTTATGGCAGAGAATAAAAAAACCGATAAGACTGAAAAGATCCTGGGCGTGAAGGGCATGAATGACATCCTGCCGGATGATGCGCCTCTGTGGGAACTGTTTGAGAACACCGTGCAATCGGTGCTGAAGAGCTATGGTTATCAGCAGATCCGCACGCCCATCGTCGAGCCCACCGCATTGTTTGCACGCGGACTGGGAGCTGTCACGGATATCGTCGAGAAAGAAATGTATTCTTTCACTGACAGCATGAACGGTGACGAACTGACCTTGCGTCCCGAATGCACGGCTGGTGTCGTGCGCTCTGTGCTGGAACATAACCTGACTTACGATGCACCTAAGCGCCTCTGGTATACCGGCCCCATGTTTCGTCATGAACGTCCTCAGCGCGGCCGCTATCGTCAGTTTCATCAGGTAGGTGCTGAAGCGGTCGGCTTCACAGGCCCGGACATTGACGCCGAACTCATCATGCTGTGCCAGCGTCTGTGGGACGATCTTGGTTTATCAGACATACGTCTGGAACTCAATTCCATTGGCGATGCTGCTGAGCGCAATCGTCATCGCACGGACCTGATTGCTTATTTTGAGCAGCACAGCGAGCTACTCGATGCCGATGCAAAGCGTCGTCTCAACAGCAATCCGCTACGCATATTGGACACCAAGAATCCGGCCATGCAGGATCTGGTGAATGGCGCGCCTAAGTTGCTGGATTATCTGGGTGAAGCATCACTGGCACACTTTGAAGGCGTGCAAAGCCTGCTGCGTCACAACAACATACCGTTCACCATCAATCCACGGCTGGTGCGTGGCATGGACTATTACAACCGCACTGTGTTCGAGTGGGTGACTGATCAGCTGGGTTCGCAGGGCACGGTCTGTGGCGGTGGTCGTTATGACCCGCTGGTCGAAATGTTTGGCGGTAAGCCCACGCCGGCTGTCGGCTTTGCTATGGGCGTAGAGCGTCTGCTGGAACTGATGAAAGCCGCCACCGAAACCTTTTCACGCAGCCAGTGCGACGTCTACCTCGTGCATCAGGGTGATGCGGCACAGTTGCAGGCCTTTGTGCTAGGCGAGCGTATACGGGATGCCGGACTGGATGTTGTGCTACATTGCGCCTCGGCTGCGGGTGCAGGCAGCTTCAAGTCACAGATGAAGCGTGCCGATGCCAGTGGCGCGGCGTTTGCGGTGATCATAGGCGAAGATGAAGTCGCCAACAGTACGGCAACCGTTAAGCATTTGCGTGACGCTGACAACGCCAGCAATCAGCACAGCGTGCCTCAGGACAGCCTGATTGATTATCTGATCGATCAGATTACCGGAGGTGACGAGCATGAGCACGGCCACCTGCATGCAGGACAAATTCATACCCATCACTGAAACCTCCATTATTTAAACGACTATGGCATACGATCTCGAAGAACAAGAACAGCTCGCAACCCTCAAAGCGTGGTGGAATCAATACGGCAATCTGGTCACCTGGGTGGTGGCAGCGGCATTAGCTGTCTTTGCAGCATGGTCAGGCTGGAAGTTTTACAACCGCGATCAGGCCGCCAAGGGCGCTGTGCTGTATGAAGAAATCGTCAAGGCAGCTGAAGCCAAGGACCTGAGCAAGGTGGCGCGTGCAACGTCTGACATGAAAGACCGCTTCAGCAGCACCCCCTACGCGCAGATGGGTTCACTGGTAGCAGCCAAGGCCGCCTATGAGGGCAATGACCTGAAAGCAGCCAAAGCGAATCTGCAGTGGGTGGTCGAGCATGGCCGCACAGAAGAATTCAAGGCGATTGCTCGCATCCGTCTGGCTGGCCTGTTGCTGGATGAGAAAGCCTATGACGAAGGCTTGAAACTGTTGTCGGGCGATTTTCCTGAACAGTTTGCCGCACTGATCGCAGACCGTCGCGGTGATTTGCTGCTGGCGCAGAACAAGACTGAAGAAGCGCGTGCCGCTTATCAGCTGGCACTCGAAAAAACAGAAATCAAAAATCCTGCGCGCCAGTTGATACAGCTGAAGCTTGATGCGCTGGGTGGCTCTGCTGCCAAAGCCGGTTAATCAGGAGCTGCAGATGCGCCTTATCCCACGTATTGCCTCTATTGCTGCTTTGTCTGGCCTGACGCTGCTGAGCGCCTGCTCGTCGCTGGATTTTTTCTCCAGTAAGAAGGCGCGCAATGAAGCTGCGCCGCTGGTGAGCTTCAAGTCAACGATGGCAACGCGCACGGTCTGGAGTGCGAGTCTGGGCAAAGCGGGTGATTATTTGCTTTCTCCGGTGGTGTCGGGCAATCAGTTGTACGCAGCCAGCGCCGATGGTGAAGTGATCTGCATTGATGCTGGTAACGGTAAGACCGTATGGCGTATCCAGGCAGGCACAGGGATCACGGCAGGTGTAGGCAGTGATGGCAATATCGTTGTCGTTGCCGGAACCGATGGCCTGATCCTGGCATTCGATGCCAGCACAGGCAAGCAGCGCTGGAAGGCGCAGGCCTCGACTGAAATTCTGTCGGCACCAGCCGTAGGTAATGGCACGGTGGTGGTGCGCAGCATGGACAATAAAATTTCTGCCTATGAGGCTGAATCCGGCGCACGTCGCTGGTTTGTGCAGCGTACGGCACCGGCACTCTCATTGCGCAATGCCCCCGGCATTTTGGTGAATGATGGTCTGGCTTATGTGGCATTGCCTGCAGGTCGTTTACTGGCCTTGTCTGTGATCACCGGAGTGGCGCGTTGGGAAGTGCCCATCGCAGAGCCGCGCGGTGCGACTGAGCTTGAACGTGTTGCCGATGTCTCTGGTAAGCCCGTCATGTTGGGCCGTGATATCTGTGCTGCCGCTTATCAGGGACGTCTTGCATGTGCAGACGCAGGTAATGGCACGGTACGCTGGGCGCGTGAGTTGTCTGCCGAAGTCGGCCCCGGCATAGATCAGCGTTATGTGTTCGCTGCTGATGAACGTGGCAACCTGATGGCTTTTTCGCGTGATACCGGCAGCAGCCTGTGGCGCAATACCAGTTTGGGATGGCGTCATCTGTCGGCACCCGTATCGTTTGGTCGTGCTGTAGTTGTTGGCGACCGTGAAGGTTATGTACATTTTCTGTCGCGCGAAGAAGGCGCGATGCTCGCTCGAGTCAGCACGGGTAGCAGCGCCATCAGCGCGACCCCCGTTGTTGCAGGATCGAATCTGATCGTGCAAACACAAGATGGCAAGCTGATTGCCATCTCCACCGAATAGGAAGCGTCAAGCTTCCCACAAAGATTCCATGAAGCCGGTAATTGCCTTAGTTGGCCGACCTAACGTCGGCAAATCCACCTTGTTCAACCGTCTCACGCGCTCGCGTGATGCGTTGGTTGCCGATCTGCCTGGCCTGACCCGTGACCGTCACTATGGTGAAGGCCGTGTCGGCAAACGACCTTTTCTGGTGATTGATACAGGCGGTTTCGAGCCTGTAGCCAAAGAAGGCATCATGTATGAAATGGCCAAGCAGACTAAGCAGGCTGTGGTCGAAGCGGATATCGTGATTTTCATCGTTGATGGCCGTCAGGGACTGACGCCACACGACAAGACGATTACGGATTTTCTGCGCAAGGCCGGCCGTCAGGTCATGCTGGTGGTGAATAAATC
>CAIQLE010000411.1 GCA_903872555.1 uncultured bacterium | reverse complement strand
AGCGGCAGATCATCTGCCAGCTCAGGCCACCTTGCCGCCATCATCATGGCGGCAAGGTGAGCACCGGCTGAATGACCCGCAATCACAATACGGTTTCTGTCAAATTCCAGGGTATCTGCATGACGATATAGCCAGCTCAGTGCAGCGAGCTGTTGCCTCGTGATCTCTTCTATCGATGCTTCAGGTGCCAGTGTGTAGTTCGTCAGTGCGACATTGAATCCTGCCAGTTTGTATCCCGGCACAATAAATGAAAAATCAGATTTATCAAGCGATCGCCACCATCCGCCATGAATAAAGACCAATAGTGGCGCGCCGGTTTGATGTGCAGGATAAAAATCCAGCTTTTCTTTAGCGGCCTGGCCGAATCCCATATCCAGCAAGCCCGCATGGGTGCGTCTTACCAGCGCCGATTCTTTTTGCCAGCGCTCGAAGATCTGCGGATGATCCGGGATAGTAGCGCGCGCATTGTATTGGCGTGTGTAGTAATCAGCAGGGGATTCATTATTCGGGATGGTCATCTTGGATTCCGTACGCATGGATATTTTTCGAGGCTTACTTTTATTTATTTTGGCGTAAGTGTAATGGGTTTATGTAGAACAGGGGCGATAGCAATATCCAGCGTCACTGGCAGCCGAATTGACGCTGGGTGTTGCCATAGCCTACACTGTCCGTGTTTTGGTGCCCGCTTGTTGTTCTCGACAGGCAGTTAAACGGGAAACACGGAGCCCAAGTCTGATTACTCAGGCCTGAGCCAACGTGTGCTGCCCCCGCAACGGTAAGCAAGCGCATGATATTTCATGCAATTCACTTTAATCACCACTGTGCCTTTGGGTATGGGAAGGTCAAGTGCATAGTCTTGTTAGCCCGGATACCGGCCAGAACAGGTGGGAGTGACGAACGGGTGGTTTTCGTCAATACGCGTATCGACTGATTCCAGTTTGTTCACACTCCTGATGAGTCCTGCCTGCGGGGAAGCTGGCGGGATGCTCCTGTTCGAGAATCATCTATGTCTGATTTGCGCTTTGTTGAAAGTGCAGCGGCACTCATGCTGCTGTCTTGTTATAGCTATCCTATGTTTGCTTATGCTCAGGCGACAGATAATCCTTCCTTGCCTCAAATTGTAGTGACAGCCAGTCGCTATGAGGATGATGTGCAGCGGGTTCCTGTGTATGTGACTCAGATCACTCGCCAGCAAATCAATGAATCGAATGCGCAGACAGTGAATGAAGCCATTATTCGACTCGGCGGTATCTCTGCGCGTACCAGTTTAAGTGGCGGTAATGAACAGACGCTGGATCCTATGGGATTTGGAGATACTGCCGGATCGAATCTCATGATTCTGGTTGACGGCATACCTATGATCGAGGGCGATTCCACGGAGGTACGTTTATCAGGCATTCCGGTTGAGAGTGTAGAGCGGATTGAAATTCAAAAAAGTTCTGGCGGCGTGTTGTACGGCGGCGGATCGACAGCCGGCGTGATCAATATCATTACCCGAGCCAGTTCTCGGGATAGCGATCATGCCAGCTATGCCAGTGTGTATGCAGGCATTGGCAGCTCGGACACCAGTGAATATCGTGCCAGCGCACGTTATGCGCTGAATGGATGTGATGCGTCATTCTCCGCGCTGGACAGACAATCTGCCGGATATCGCGTGCATTCAGCTAACGATAATCAAAGCGGATCTTTCGCGCTCAAATACAGCATGGATGCTATCCGTATGGGCTTGAATGTCAGTCGTGAAGATACTTACGCACAGACACCGGGTTCACTGACGCTCGCTGAATTTACTGCCAACCGTCGTGCAGCTCAGGCCTCTTCACTTGCAAATAATACGTGGATGGAAATCTCAGCCAGTAAATACGCCGGCTTCGTTGAAACGGAGAAGGCCGATGTCTTGTGGCGGCTCGATGCCTATACACGCGTCAGGTCTATGGATGCACTTGCGGTGATGGGCGGCTCTCCCGTCAGCATGCAATATCAGGGAGATAATAGTTATACCGCATTGACTGGTCAAAAAACCATGTCTACATCCTACGGCCAGAGCAAGCTGATCTTTGGCATTGAGCACAATGCATGGAATCAGGACAGGGACTATCCTGGTAGTTTTTTAGGTTCCTATGTTCTGGACTTTAATTCCACCAGTTATTTTATAAAAAATGATTTTGATATAGACAATGCCGGCGTTCGCGTGAGTTCAGGATATCGCACTGAACAAAACTATCGCTCACAACTTTCGCATAGCTCGAGTACGCTGATTCAAAATCAAAGTACGCAGTCTGCGTGGGAATTGGGCGTGTCAAAAGCGATGGATGCTCAGAATACGGTGTATGCACGAGTGGCGCGCAGCTATCGCTTTGCCAACATCGATGAATTCACCACCAGTTATGATGCGAATTATTCTGTGATGCCCTTGTTGCCGCAAACGTCGACCGACATGGAAATGGGCTGGAAAAAAATCCTCGGTTCAAAAGGGCGTCTTGATCTGAGGGTGTACAGAAACGAACTGGAAAACGAAATTATTTATAATAATTTTGTTGGATATGACGCCTATGGTTATGCGCTGGGATCGAATATTAATCTTGATCCTACCCGTCGTCAGGGTGCCGATCTGGATCTGTCTTATTTGCTGACGAATAAAATCAGATTGTCTTCGTCTGTCTCATTCAGAGATGCCCGCTTCCGATCCGGAGATTACGCCGGCAAACAAGTGCCTCTGAGTGCAAGAGAGCTGATTGCCGCCAGAGTCGAATTTCTTCCGGATGCGCACCAGACTTTGGGCATTGCAACAAACTGGATATCCCGGCAGTTCGTGGCCATGGACTTTAGTAACGCCTATGCCATGCCGGCTTATACCAGCACCGATCTGTACTATGTCTATCGTTTGAAAAAATTTGATATGTCTTTCAAAATAAATAATTTGTTCGATGCTTCGCATTATTCCTATGCCACACGTAGCTGGGACGATACGAGTACCTACAAATACACAGCTGTTTTTCCTGATCTGGGAAGAACGATTTGGGTATCTGCCCGCGCCAGCTTTTAAACATTGAATGGTTTTTCAGATGTCTCAACGGACTCAGGGATGGTTTGTCATTGCTATGTTGCTGGCGCTGTTTACGCTGGTGCTGACGATAAGCTGCGGCAGCAGCGCTTGCCTGTCTCCGTATGACTTCAATCAGGCCCTGTGGATGTTGCGTGCGCCCCGGGTTTTTTCGGGCTTTGCTGTTGGTGGATTGCTCGCTCTGGCCGGCGCCCTGATGCAGCTCCTGCTGCGCAATCCGCTGGCTGATCCTTATGTGCTCGGTGTTTCCGGTGGTGCGGCGACGGGTGCCATGATCTTCAGTTTTTTATTGCCTGCAACGCTTAGTTTTTATGGCCTGCAGTTCGGTGCCTTGCTGGGCGCTATGCTGGCCATATGCCTTTTATTTGGTCTGGCTCACCGTTCCTTGCTGAGTCTGGATACGACCGTCATGAATGGCCTCTCGGGTACGCGTCTGATTTTGACAGGGGTCATGATCTCGGCCGGCTTTGGTGCCTTTATCACTCTGCTTTTATCGCTCGCGCCCGATGCTCAACTGCGCGGCACACTCTTCTGGCTGATGGGCGATCTCGATACCGGTGATTTTGCTGTGACAGCATGGCTGGTACTGTTGCTCGTATCATTCTGGGCAATACGTCATGCACATGCACTGAATGTGCTTGCGCATGGTGAAGCTACCGCGCAATTACTGGGCGTTCCTGTACGCAGGCTGCGCACCACCGCCTTGCTGCTGGCTTCGCTGGCCACCGCTGCTGCCGTAGCCACTGCAGGGGCGATAGGTTTCATTGGCTTGGTGGTGCCGCATGCACTGCGTCTGCTGATAGGAAATGATCAGCGTTTCTTATTACCCGCTTCTGTTCTGGCCGGTGGCATCACTCTGACACTGGCTGATCTGGCGGCACGAACACTGGCCGCGCCACTACAGTTACCTGTAGGCGTGATCACGGCATTGACAGGCGTGCCTGTCTTTTTATACATGCTGTCCAGGAGCCGCTGATGACATGCTTAGAGACTCAGCAGCTGTCGCTGACTGCGGGCCAGCGTCAGCTGATTGCAGGCCTGAACTGGATGGTGAACCAGGGCGAGTTCTGGTGTGTGCTGGGTAAGAACGGCGCGGGCAAGAGCAGTCTCTTGCATGTGCTGGCGGGCCTGAGCAATACATATGGCGGGCAGGTGATGATTGCAGATCAGCCTCTCCATCAGATCGCGCCGAATCAACTGGCAAAGCTGCGCGGACTCATGCTGCAGCAGCAATCCGATGCCTTTGCCCACACCGTCTTTGATGCTGTGGCGTTGGGGAGAACCCCTTATCGCTTCGATGCTGGCTGGGATAGTCAGTCTGATGTCGCTATGGTCAGTGCTGCACTGGAGCAGATGGGACTGAGTGATCGCCTGCATGACTCAGTCACACAACTTTCAGGTGGCGAACGTCAGCGCGTGGCCTGTGCCGCCTTGCTTGCGCAAGATCCGCAAGTGATGTTGCTGGACGAGCCCACCTCACATCAGGATGTGGCTCAGCAACTGATGT
>CAIQLE010000410.1 GCA_903872555.1 uncultured bacterium | reverse complement strand
CTGACCACCGCTAACCTCAACCCGTCATTCCACCTTAATCGCTATGAACAAGACTCAACCAAACCACGTCGCCCCGCTCAGCGTCAGTCAGGCGGTGATCTCATCGGAAGCTGCCAGCATCGCCCTGCAGGCCACGGTGGCGCATGCCCATAGTCTGGGGATTGCCATCAATGTGGCCATCACGGACAGCGCCGGTGTACTGGCCGGTTTTCTGCGCATGCCGGGTGCTTTCCTGCACTCCATCGATATCGCTATCGACAAGGCCTATACCTCAGCCAGCTTTGGTTTTCCTACCTCGAAATGGATGGACATACTCGCTGGTGATGAAGCACTGCGGGTCGGACTGGTGGAGCGTCCGCGACTGGTAGTGTTCGGCGGCGGCCTGCCCATCGTCGAGAAGGGTCAGCGCATCGGTGGCATAGGCGTCTCAGGTGGCTCGGCAGAACAAGACGAGGACTGTGCGCGTGCAGGACTGCAGGCCATAGGCCTGGCATAAGAAGATTGCTTTAAACGACTATCGACATCACGGAAAAATCCCATGAAACAATTCCACAACTTTATCAATGGCGAATTCATCGCTACCAGCAAGACTTTTGAAAACCGCGCACCGGTCGACAATCATGTGATCGGTCTGGTGCACGAAGCCGGCAAAGCCGAAGTCGACGCTGCGGTCAAGGCAGCACGCGCTGCGGTCACAGGCGAATGGGGCAAGCTCTCGGTCGTCAAACGGGTTGAGCTGCTGTATGCCGTGGCCGATGAAATCAATAACCGCTTCGATGAATTTCTGGAAGCCGAACTGGCAGATACCGGCAAGCCGCATTCGCTCGCTTCACACATTGATATCCCGCGCGGTGCGGCCAATTTCAAGGTCTTTGCCGATATCATCAAAAACGCACCCACAGAAAGCTTCCAGATGACGACGCCTGATGGCGGCACAGCCATCAGCTACGGTGTGCGTTCGCCACTGGGTGTGGTTGCTGTGGTCTGCCCATGGAATCTGCCGCTCTTGCTGATGACCTGGAAGGTCGGCCCTGCGCTGGCCTGTGGCAATGCCGTCATCGTCAAGCCTTCGGAAGAAACACCGGCCACCGCCACGCTGCTGGGTGAAGTGATGAACAAGGTCGGCATCCCTAAAGGTGTCTATAACGTGGTGCATGGCTTTGGTCCGAATTCGGCGGGTGAATTCCTGACCAGTCATCCCGGTGTGGATGGCATTACCTTCACTGGTGAAACCCGTACCGGCGAAGCCATCATGGCTGCAGCGGCCAAAGGTGTGCGCCCAGTCTCGTTTGAACTCGGCGGCAAGAACGCCGGCATCGTGTTTGCCGATGCGGATTTCGATAAAGCAGTTGCAGGTATTACGCGCAGTGCATTTGAAAACTGTGGTCAGGTCTGTCTGGGCACCGAGCGCGTCTATGTACAGCGCCCTATCTTTGAAAAATTTGTCGCTGCACTCAAGACCAAGGCCGAGTCTCTGAAGATCGGTGCTTCGCATGAGGCCGGTGTCGGCATGGGCCCTTTGATTTCAGCTGAGCATAAAGAAAAAGTACTGTCCTATTATGAAAAAGCACGCGCTGAAGGCGCGACTGTTGTGACCGGTGGTGGCTCACCCACAATGACAGGTGATCTGGCACATGGCCACTGGGTACAGCCAACTATCTGGACTGGCCTGCCTGAAACCGCTTCAGTGATTCGTGAAGAAATTTTTGGCCCTTGCTGCCACATCGCTCCTTTCGATACCGAAGAAGAAGCAATTGCTCTGGCCAATGACACCCCTTACGGTCTGGCGACCACGATCTGGACTTCTGATCTCGGTACAGCCAACCGCATGGCAGCGGCTGTGCATGTGGGCCTGTGCTGGATCAATAGCTGGTTCCTGCGCGACCTGCGTACACCTTTCGGCGGTTCCAAATCTTCTGGCATAGGCCGCGAAGGTGGCGTGCACTCGCTGGAGTTTTATACCGATCTGCGCAATGTAATGATCAAACTTTGATTGACTGGAGATACCCGGCATGGCCATGAACCAACAAACCATAGAACGCTACGGCGATGAACTGTATCAGTCGCTGATCTCTTGCTTACCTGTCGAGCCGCTCACCAATCGTGAACCCGGCATCACGATTGATGACGCCTACCAGATTCAGTTGCGCATGATTCAGCGCCGTCTGGATGCAGGTGAAATCGTCGTCGGTAAAAAAATTGGCGTCACCAGCAAGATCGTGATGGACATGCTGGGCGTGAACCAGCCTGATTTTGGTCACCTGCTGTCAGGCATGGTGTTCAATGAAGGCGAAGCGGTCGACACCAGCAAAATGATTGCGCCCAAAGCAGAAGCTGAAGTGGCCTTCATACTGGCACGCGACCTCACCGGCCCGGGCGTAACTGCCGCCGATGTGCTGCGTGCCACCGACTGCGTGATGCCTTGCTTTGAAATTGTCGATTCGCGCATCAAAGACTGGAAAATCAAGATTCAGGACACCGTGGCT
Organism: uncultured bacterium; assembly: GCA_903872555.1. Lineage (GTDB taxonomy): Bacteria > Pseudomonadota > Gammaproteobacteria > Burkholderiales > Burkholderiaceae_D > Pernthalerella. The sequence goes on along the minus strand of CAIQLE010000410.1, from coordinate 8,836 downwards.
GACAACGCCTCCTGCGGCGTCTTTACGCTCGGCGGCACACGCCGCAGCCCGCGTGATCTGGATCTGGCACTGGCGGGCATGGTGCTGGAAAAGAACGGTGAAATCATCAGCACCTCGGCCGGCGCATCGGTACAGGGCTCACCGGTGAATGCGGTCGCCTGGCTGGCCAACACACTGGGACGTCTCGGCATTTCGCTGAAGGCCGGTGATGTGATTCTCTCTGGCTCGCAGTCGCCACTGGTGCCTGTCAAAGCAGGCGACAGCCTGTACAGCGCAGTCGGCGGTCTGGGCGGCACATCCGTGCGTTTCATCTGAACCTAATACAAGAGACAAGCATGCAACTCGATCAAGCCACCATAGACAAACTGGCCGCTCATCTGGAGACGGCAGAACTGGAAGCACGCGATGTGCTGAAGATTACCGATGATTATCCGCACATGGACTGGGAAGATGCCTATGCCATTCAGGATGCGATACGTCATCGCAAAGAAGCGCGCGGACAAAAAACGGTAGGCCTGAAGGCCGGCCTGACCTCATTTGCAAAGATGAAGCAGATGGGTGTGGAATCACCCGTGTTTGGTTTCGTCAGTGATTACATGTCACGTCAGGATGGCAGTGAGATTCAAATTTCTGAACTGATACACCCTAAGGTGGAAGCCGAGATTTGTGTCGTCACCAAAGCACCTCTGAGAGGTCCGGGCTGTCACGTAGGCAGCGTGATGGCGGCGATTGATTTTGTGCTTCCTGCGGTTGAAATTATCGACAGTCGTTACCGTGATTTCAAATTTGATCTGAAGAGCGTGGTCGCTGACAACACTTCGGCTTCGCGCTTTGTGATCGGCGGTCGTTCACGCGATGTGGAAGAACTTGATCTGCGTACGCTGGGCGTGGTGCTGGAAAAAAATGGTCAGATCATGGCCATGGCAGCCGGCGCTGCGGTGCTCGGCCATCCTGCCGCTGCTGTCGCCATGCTAGCCAATCATCTGGGCGCGCGCGGTCAGGAAATCCCTGCCGGCACCTTCATCATGACAGGCGGCGTGACAGAAGCGATTCCTGTGCAGGCCGGCGACAACATCGTCGTGCGCTATCAGGATCTGGGTTCGGTCTCTATGCGTTTTGTGTAATCAGCTGATTGATTCATTCACGCAAACGATCTGACACATGAGCTCCGTTTCCACCATTCACCCGGGCGCCGTCACGGTACTAGTGACGCGCCGTATCAAAGCGGGTCAGGAAGTGGCCTTCGAAAAACTGATGGGCCAGCTGATGGCAGCTGCCGCTGCTTTCAGCGGTCATTTGGGTGGCCAGCTGGTGCGGCCCAGCGATCAGCCTGACTCCGAACCGAATCTGTATCACGTGGTATTTGCTTTCGATTCGGAAGACCATTTGCAGGCCTGGCAAAACTCGCCCGCACGTGCTTTAGGGCTGGCAGCGATAGAACCGCTGACAGAAGGTCAGGCGCAGACCCATCAGGTGATCGGTATGGCGCACTGGTTCATGACCGGCGGTCAGCAGAAACCTCCACCGCGCTGGAAAGTCGCTGTGGTCAGCTGGGTGGGTATTTTCCCTACCGTGCTGCTGCTGTCTTTATTGCTGGGAGAGACGCTCGCTGCTTTGCCATTGATCGTACGTGTGATGTCACTCACGCTGATGGTGGTCTTCATCATGACCTGGATCGTTGCGCCCCAGCTCACGCGCTGGCTCAAGCCCTGGCTGCATGCCGGGCATTCACATTAATCAGGAGAGCAGCTTGGATCTTCAACTCAAGGGACAGCATGCGCTGGTCACAGGATCAACCGCAGGCATAGGCTATGCCATTGCCTACGCACTGGCAGCCGAAGGTGCTAGCGTGACGATCAATGGCCGCACCCAGTCGGGCGTCGATAAGGCTTTGCACAAACTCAAAGCTGCACTGCCTGAGGCCACTCTGCAGGGCATCGCTGCGGATGCATCCCATGCAGCAGGCTGCGAACAGCTGATCAGCCACAGTGACCGTATCGATATTCTGGTGAACAACCTGGGCATCTTCGACCCCAAGCCTTTTGAGAGCATTCCTGATGCTGACTGGCTACGCTTCTTTGAAACCAATGTGATGAGTGGTGTGCGCCTGTCGCGTGCCGTACTGCCCGGCATGAAGCAGCGCAATCAGGGACGCATCGTATTCATCTCCAGTGAGTCAGGCATTTGCCCACCGGCCGAGATGGTTCATTACGGTATGACCAAATCAGCGCAACTGTCCATAGCACGCGGATTAGCTGAGACCTGTGTCGGCACAGCAGTCACTGTCAACAGTGTCTTGCCCGGTCCTACCCTGACTGAGGGCGCCAAAGATTTCTTCGACAAGCTCGCAAAAGAACAAGGCCTGAGTTTTGATGCCGCTGCCAAGGCCTTCTTCGAGCAGGCACGTCCCACCTCCTTGCTGCGTCGCTTCATACAGCCCGATGAAGTCGCTTCCATGGTGGCCTATGTCTGCAGTCCGAAATCTGCCGCAACCAATGGCGCTGCGCTGCGCGTCGATGGCGGCGTGGTGCGCAGCATCGTTTGATCGGATGTGTTGGTTAATGACTCAGGTAGCTGCCCTGATTTTTTAAAGGAATTTCTTAGGTTTTTCTTAGGAATTTTTTCGTTATGCGAATTGGCAAATAGCCTGCTAAAGCCGTACTGAATTTTTATTTGAATGACGCATTTTTTTATTTTAATGATTGTTTGTTTAGGAGTCTCACCACCATGAGCCAGAAAATTAAATGTGCACTGATCGGGCCGGGCAACATCGGCACTGACCTGCTCGCCAAACTCAAGCGTTCACCTTATCTCGAACCCGTCTGGATGGTCGGCATCGACCCTGAATCCGATGGCCTGAAACGCGCGCGTGAAATGGGCATCAAGACCACCGCTGATGGCGTTGATGGTCTGATCCCGCATGTACTGGCCGATGGCGTTCAGATCGCCTTTGATGCCACCAGCGCCTATGTGCACGCTGACAATTCCCGCAAGCTCAATGAGCTGGGTGTGCTGATGATTGATCTCACGCCTGCAGCGATCGGTCCCTTCTGTGTGCCTCCCGTCAACCTGAAGGAGCATGTGGGCAGTGGTGAAATGAATGTGAACATGGTCACCTGCGGCGGACAAGCCACCATCCCTATGGTGGCGGCTGTATCGCGCGTGCAAGCTGTAGCTTACGGTGAAATCGTGGCAACAGTCTCGAGCCGCTCGGTCGGCCCCGGCACACGCAAGAACATTGATGAATTCACCCGCACAACAGCCGGTGCAGTAGAAAAAGTGGGCGGCGCCAAACGCGGCAAGGCCATCATCGTCATCAATCCGGCTGAACCGCCCATGATCATGCGCGACACCGTGCACTGCCTGACCGAAGATGAACCTGATCAGGAAAAAATCACGGCGTCAATTCACGCCATGATCAAGGAAGTCCAGAAATATGTGCCCGGCTACAAGCTGGTCAACGGCCCGGTGTTTGATGGCAAGCGCGTGTCGGTGTTCATGGAAGTCGAAGGTCTGGGTGATTACTTGCCTAAGTACGCCGGCAACCTCGACATCATGACGGCAGCCGCAGCCCGTACCGCAGAAATGTTTGCCGAAGAAATGCTAGCAGGCCGTCTGGTGCTTGAGCCTACGGTAGCCGCCTGAGCGGCCGCACACAACAAAGGAGAAAGAACATGAATCTTCAAGGTAAAAAAATTACGCTGCATGACATGACTCTGCGTGACGGCATGCATCCCAAGCGCCACCTGATGAGCCTGGAGCAAATGAAAAGCATTGCGACCGGACTCGACCATGCAGGCATTCCCTTAATTGAAGTGACGCATGGTGATGGTCTGGGCGGCTCTTCGGTTAACTATGGTTTTCCGGCGCATACGGATGAAGAATATCTGGGCGCTGTCATCCCTCTGATGAAAAAAGCCAAGGTCTCTGCCCTGCTCTTGCCCGGCATTGGTACCGTTGATCATCTGAAGATGGCGCATGATGTAGGTGTGCACACCATACGTGTGGCCACTCATTGCACCGAAGCGGATGTCTCTGAACAGCACATCACTTTCGCGCGCAAGCTCGACATGGACACCGTCGGTTTCCTGATGATGGCGCATATGAATACACCGGAAGGCCTGGTCAAACAGGCGCTGCTGATGGAAAGTTATGGCGCTAACTGTATTTACATTACTGATTCAGCAGGTTACATGTTGCCCGACGATGTACGCGTGCGCCTGACGGCTGTACGTCAGGCTCTGAAGCCTGAAACTGAACTTGGCTTCCACGGCCACCACAATATGGCCATGGGCATTGCCAACAGCATTGCTGCTATCGAATGTGGCGCTAACCGCATTGATGCAGCAGCAGCTGGTCTGGGTGCAGGCGCCGGCAATACGCCGATGGAAGTGCTGGTCGCCGTGTGCGACCGCATGGGCATGGATACTGGTGTCGATGTATGGAAAATTCAGGACGTGGCGGAAGATCTGGTGGTGCCCATCATGGATTTCCCGATTCGTATCGACCGCGATGCACTGACGCTGGGCTATGCCGGTGTGTATGGCTCCTTCCTGCTGTTTGCCAAGCGCGCCGAAGCCAAGTACGGCATACCTGCGCGAGAAATTTTGCTGGAGCTTGGCCGTCGCAAGATGGTTGGCGGTCAGGAAGACATGATCGAAGATGCCGCACTCACCATGGCGCGCGAGCGCAAGGAACGCGGCCTGCAAGCCGCGGCCTAAACCGACCATCATTCAGGAGAACCCTATGCCGTTTGCACAAATTCATATGCTGGAAGGCCGTACCGAAGACCAGAAACGTGCCGTGATTGAAAAAGTCACGCAAGCCCTGCACGAAGCCGTGGGCGCGCCGAAGGAAACCATACGCATCCTGATTCAGGAAGTACCTAAAACCAATTGGGGCATAGCAGGGACTTCAGCAAAAGATCTGGGACGCTGAGCCTGATGTGAGCTTCACGCCCCGGAATGTTTTTGCTCCGGGGCGTATCTTCGCAGTTCTGAAACGGCAACTTGCCCAAAACTTCGCCGCGATCGCCGGGATGCGATGCTCTCATTCCGGTGTGTTGTGTATAAATTAATCACAACATCCGTTCTGTTTTTACCCACGATTCTGCCCTACCCGATATCATTGGCTGTCAGCATCCATCCTTCGCAGCCATGAAAATTTCCCCGCACGCCCAACGCCTGCATAGCGCCGTACGCAAACCCTTCAAGCGCCTGATGATGATCTCCTGGCGCGATCTGCTGGTCGTCATGCTGCCTATACTCGCCATCACGCTCGCACTGGGCTGGGTGGCCGTCAAACTGATACGGCCAGCCCCGCCCGGCAAGGTCGTGATTCTGGGTGGCGCAAAAGACAGCAGCTTTGAAATGACGGCTCAGCGCTATGCCAAGCTGATTGAGGCGCATGGCATCAAGGTGCAGGTGATCACCACCGATGGCTCGCTGGAAAATCTGGAACGTCTGCTGGACAAAAAACAAACGGCTGATGTGGGTCTGGTCCAGACCGGCCTGACTGATGATGATCACGCGCCGGGGCTGGTATCGCTGGGAACCATGTATGTGCAGCCTATGCTGGTGCTGTATCGCGGCGCCAAAACAGTGGATCAACTGACTCAACTCAAGGGCAAACGGATTGCGATAGGCCCCGATGGCAGCGGCACTCAGGTTCTGGCGACCAAAATGCTGAAAGAAAATGGCATGGATGCCAAGAATGCCACGCTGCTGGAACTGGAAGGCGACTACGCCATCGATGCTCTGGTTGCGAAAAAGGTCGATGCCATTTTTCTGATGGGCGAGCAGGTGCGGGGCAAACGGGTCAGAGAATTATTGCGTGTACCCGGTGTACGCCTGATGAGTTTCCGTCAGGCCGATGGCTATCTGCGAAGGCTGCGCTTTCTGGCCAAGCTGAACGCGCCTGAGGGCAGCTTTGATCTGGGACTGAATCTTCCGCCTCAGGATACGGAGCTGGTCGGGACGCCGGTTGAACTGATTGCGCGTGAAGGTTTACATCCGGCTGTGTCTGATTTATTGATTGCTGCTGCACGTGAGGTGCATGGCAAGTCAGGCATGTATCGCAAGACCGGCGAGTTTCCTGCACCGACGCAGCATGAGATACCGATCAGCGAGGAAGCCCATCGCTACTACACCTCCGGCGCACCTTTTTTGTATAAGCGTCTGCCCTTCTGGCTGGCCAGTCTGGTCGACAGAATCTTGCTGGTCGTGCTGCCGCTGCTGATCGTCGTCGTACCCGCATCACGTCTGGTGGCACCCCTGTATCAATGGCGCATGCGCTCGCGCATCTATCGCTGGTACGGGGCGCTGATGATGATAGAAAGAGATATGCTCAGCAGCGAAACAGCGGAGCAGCGTGAAGCCATACTGACACGACTGAAACAGATAGAAAATTCAGTCAATAGCCTGCAGCTGCCACTGGCTTTTGCGGATCAGATCTATGTACTGCGTGAACATATTTCCATGGTACGCACCCGCTTCAACAGCTTGGAAGAGCAGACATCAGTGACCTGAGCTCACAGTCTCACGAAACGTCAATTCACAGTGCTGTAACTGATTAGTGGCACAATATGGGGCTTTTTAAAAATCCCTCGCATGGCACCCTGACTATGAGCAACCTGAAAGAAAAGCTTTTTGAACATCTGAGAGATCAGGTGTATTGCAAACTTGGTGTGTCCAAGATCCACGGCATAGGCGTCTACGCCTTGCGCGACATACCCAAGGGTACGGCACCGCTCAAGAGTATGGTCACCAATAAGGAAATCCGGTTTTCAAGGATAGAGCTTAAAAAAGTGCCTAGCAGCGTAAGGAAGCATTTATCTGCTTTCTGTCTGGTAGAAAAAGGGCGTGTATTCGTGGCTGAAATCGGCATGAATGCGGTCAATATCTCGACCTACCTGAATCACTCCAAGGAACCGAATCTTTACTTCAATGACGATGGTGTGCTGATCGCGATGTACGACATAGCACGTGGCGATGAATTGACAATAGACTACGACATCAGCTTCGATGACGAGCATTTTTTCGATGAAGACGGCGCATAAAATCAGGCTGAGCTGGCGCCTCACAGACACATCATGTCGCGGTTAAGCTAGCCCGCATGAAGGCAGCAGGAAAATCAACAAAGAAAATCGGCGCCATTGGCGCCGTTTTTCTTTTGCCGGGAGCAGAGTCCCGGTCAGCACTACATCAGGCTGCGCAGTTCTTTAGTTCTGCCGACTCATCATTGCGATAGATGCGATTCAGGTCTTCCGGCTTGAAATCGATCTTCAGTGGCGAGGTAGGATCGGTGGCCAGCGGGTGCTCAGGATCGACCAGCGCCATCGCATAGATAGGCTCGTAATCCGTCACAAATAGGGATTTGTAGCCGTAGTCATCTACCGGACCGAGGTTATAGAAGCGCAGGCCGTTTTTGGCAGCCCAGCGGCAGGCCAGCAGACAGGCGTAATTGCCTGGTGAGCGATTTTTGTAATCGCGGTTCCACTGGCAGAAGCTGCCATAGAGCTGATTGTATTTTGGCAGGACGATGGAGACATCGGTCAGGACCAGTTCGCCATCGGGTGCATGGACTTGCAGGACCAGTACTTGCAGATCACGTACATAGTCGACGAAACCTTCGACTTCACGGTCATCGATGAAGCATTTTTCGAAGTGATCGCCACCCAACTCGATCATGTCGTCAAAATCCAGGTCGCCGCCTTCAATGACGTGCTCCGAGTAAGTAAACTCCTTGTACTGCTTGTCAAATTCGCGGAATTTTCTTGCGCGGCGCTCGTCGTTCCAGAAAGCTTCGGAAGCGGTATCTACCAGACCGTATTTATCATTGATAGGGACGCCATACTGGCTGTCCGGGGGTATTGCGTACACCACAAAAGGCCGCGGAGAGGTCGCGAGCATCTCATCGCTGATCTCTATATAAGGGCAAAGTGCATCCCAGCGCGTGGTGTAATAAAGAATGTCGTCATGATAACTTTCGACGCAGAGATTGCTGGTGGTCCAGCTCTGGTGACCCACCTGATACAGCTCACGGGCCAGCCGTGCCTGTTTGATTTCCCCCAGGCGATACAAAGATCCATTCATTTTTTTATCTCCTCCGCTAAATAAAGAATCGGAAGCCTTTTCAACTCAAAATAATCCGAATCAACTGCAAAATTACTCTTTAAGAATTTTCCATCTGTTTTTTCCAGCTCGGCGATCTCTTTTTTACAGCTCGCCAGATGCTGGGATGCTTCGCTCTCAACATCTTTCAGCTGCCTGATGTATTCAGGCATGAGAGGACAGTCAACGTCATAAAACATTTGTTTCGCAACCGGATTATAGGCAAGCGGATACAGCTTGCAACTAAAAGGTTTGGCGTCGCCCAGTGTGCAGCCCTGAGGACCGAGTTGAGGGCAGTTGGTTTCTATGCAAATGCTGCCGTAATTTTTCTTATCTTTTTTGGTCAGCGAAATTTCGAGGGGAGGATATCCCTGCTCTACGAAGCAGCATCGACGGCATTCTGCGCAGTGGTCAAACGGCATGCGCGGTCCAGTCGGAGAAAAAATCCATCGGCATCATAAGACAGGTTCAGTACGCGCATTTCAATAAAACTGAAGTGACGCATAGTGTTTTGGTTGGTTATTTCCGTAAGATAACCCAATCCCCCCCGCATTGTCACAAATTATTTTGTATTTTGTTCTCATTTTTCTTTTGCAGCAGTTGAGATTTCACATCAGGTAGTGCATTTTTTTCCTTTAAAAATCATTGCTCTCTTGCGATGAGATCACAGCACAGCAATGAACTTATCTGTATTCACCACTGCACTGCTGTATGGAAAACACTTT
>CAIQLE010000409.1 GCA_903872555.1 uncultured bacterium | reverse complement strand
TTATCTGCATCGCTATCACTGGCTTTGGTGGGCCGCTTGCCCTCCGTCGCTGACCACGCAGCAAGACGAAAATCATCCAGCTGTATCAAAGGCGCCGACAGATTGATATCCAGTCGGGACAGGCCACGGCGAGTATCAAGACTGCCGCCACCTGTGAGTGAACTGCTGCCCACTTGTAGCTTCATCGCTTCTACTGCATAGCCGCGTGCGTTCATACGAAAACGCCCTGTTGCCGACCACGGCCCCCAGGGCGGCATGGCCACATGCAAAAGCGGATCGAGTGCATCAAAGCGCTCGCCCCGCAACAGCAGCGACAGCTCCAGATCGCGTGCTTCGATATCTCTGTCTACCGTGCCGCTCAGCTGCAGATGCGTCTTGGCTGCATCCAGCGTTAATTCAAAGGGTAAGCGTCGCAAGGGATCAACCAGATCTTTGGCGGTGGCACTGCGCAGGCTGAGTTCAACCGGTACAGTTTCCATAGAACCGGAGAGATTCAACTGCAGTCGCTCACCGGGCGCGGCGGCAAGTACGCCACGCGCCAGTGCCAGTTTGATTTCAGAACCGGTGTTGTCATCCTGAAGGATTAATTTTCCACCTGAGACTTCAGCATTCAGCTGTGCATTCGCCATCAGGCCTGACAAATGGCTGGAATGGCTGTCGAGATAAAACGCGAGATGATCAACGCCTGCTTCGATATGACGGGCGAGTTTCAATTGTCTGGCCACCTTGCCCAGATCAACTGTCGCCGCCGACAGCCATAGCTGAAGTCTGGGTTCGGAACCGCGCGCATCCAGCATGACGGCACCGTCATAACGGCTGCCTGCAATACTGGCAAAGAAGGGCGAGCTTTGCATAAAGCCATGACGTATGCGCCCGTCAAAACCCATTTCACCCAATCTTAATTGGGTGCCCCTTATGTCTTTTACGCGCACTCGAACATCCGCATCATTCAGAGTCAGTTGCGTCGGCAAGACAGGGATATCGAGCGACAGTTTTTTTCTTGGTTTGGCGGCTGCAGACGGCAACAGACTATCGAGCTGATGCACATCGACACGCGCCAGTTCTAAGGAGAGATTCAGATGCGCATGCTTATCTGTCTCGGTCTGTTCAGCTTCTGCATAAAGGCTGCTGTCACCGACCTGAAAAATCATCTGTGACACTGCCCAGTGTTCGGGCGAGCCGGAAAGCCTACCCGCAAGGGCGATCGGCAAGCTGGAATCGGCACGCAAGCCCAGCCATGCCGCGACCTCACCGGATTTCTCAGCGCCCAGACTGAAGGACAAATCAATGCGCTGATGGCTGCCATTTAGCGTGCCCGCAAGACGGGCACTGGTTTGTCCGGACCGGATATTGAGCGCAATCGGTGAGCTGCCCTGATTCAGACTGGTGTCGAGTGACTCACCCGACAACTCAGCTTCTAAGGGTTTACCTAAGAGGCTGCCCTTCAGCTTTCCAGTCAGAGGCTCTTTGCCGGACACACCCATATGCAGCTGGTCAATATAAAAGCCAACGGGCTTGCCACCCACGCCATTGCCATAGCTGAGTTGACTGCCCTTCAGACTGAGGTCTGCAACCATTGAACGCATCAATGCCTCACCCTCGACGCCACGGGCTGAAATCAACATTTGCAGATCACCCAGCTTGCCTTGAATACCGGGCAGGCCAGTGAGGAATTTCGCCAGACCACCGGCGCGGGAATTACGCGCGCCAAAGCTGAGTGTCAGTTCGGGTACAGGCTTAGCCGCATTCAGTGTCATCATGCCTTGTAAAGGCACCTCTTCCACCGTGGCCGCGATGGGGAGTTTCAACAGTCCCTGTTCGAGGCTGAGCCTGAGTGTGGCATCCCGTATATCGCCGGGCAGGCTAAGCCACTGCCCAACCACGAGCTTCACATCAGCATCCAGTTCATTCAATGCATGAGCATTCAGTTTTGCATGCGCCAGACTGAGATACAGTGCCCGCAAATCTGTGGGCGGATCATCTTCACTGTCTTGCCCCAGAAAAGGCCGCAGATCCAGCGCAGGCAGATGCAGTTCACCGCTTAGCTTCGGACGTCGCTTGCGCGTATCTAACTGCAAGTCACCAGTCAGCACCGATTTGCCCAGCGTACCTGACAATTCATGCAGCGCCATCACACCCGGTGTGAGCGTGAAAGCACCCGATAAACCGGCAGCGCCTGCATTCGGAAGCCTGATACCCAGCACCTTTCCGAAGCTAGCCAGATCAGGCGCACCCAGACCAAAATGCAATTCACTGCGTGCTTCAGCCAACTGCCCCTGAACGACCAGCCGGCCGCCTGCAAAATCAAGTTGCATGGCCAATGGCCAGCCCGGTTTGCCCGCTGCCAGATCGCGCCACATGCCTCCCTGAACTTCCAGTTGGTAGGGCAGCCTGCCTTCGACCTTACCGCTTGCCTTGATTTGCAGGGCTTGGTTGATGGGAGCACTGGCATTCAGCTGATCGAGTTCGAATTCATGCGACTTACCATTCACGCCGGTCAACACGACACGTATTTGCCTGAGCTCGACATGTCGTATATCGATGCCCTCGGTATCTCTGGCGCTAAAGCCTGAGCCCGTATCGGCACTTGCAGGCTTGGTTGTGGTTTGGCCAAATTGCCAGTTATTGCTGCCATCGGCATGCTGCCTCAGATCCAGAGTGACATCATGCGCCGAGATTTGATCTGCCTTGATATGGCCAAGCAGCAGCGGCCAGAGATCGAGTTTGATCTGCAACTCGCCTGCATGAAGAAATTCTCCACCCTCAAAGCCAGCAGACTGGGAAATACGGACATCACGGACGACAACAGAAGGACGCAGGCTCAGCTGCAGATTGAATGGACCATCGAAATAAATTTGTCGCCCAGCCTGGGAGCTGAGACGCTGCGCCAGCGCATGCCGGTAGGGATTACCATCGATGGCCACGCCGAACAAGGCAATCCAAGCCAGCAGCAGGAAACAGGACAGCGCAAAAAAATACAAGGCCAGCGCAAATTTGCGCGGCCTTGTATTCCAGCGGGCGATGAGGGAGGTTCTCATGGACAGTTCATAGCTAAAAACAAGCTGGGCCAGAAAACTGGCGTCACGCATGTATTACAGCATAACCGGCACGCGGGCCGGTGGTTCCATGAGAACTAGGACAATTTATTTGCCGGGGACATTGCGGGCAGCAGGCGATGCTGCTGGCGCATTCGGCGGATTCCAGGCAGGCGCAGCCTGAGCGCCGGCTGCAGCGTTAATGATTTTGATACTGCCTTCGATCTGGCCGCCCTTGCGAATTTCCAGATCAGCATAGGCGATATTGCCTGAGGCCAGACCGGTGGTTTCGATCAGCAGGGTCTTGTTGGCGACCGTGGTCTCGGACACCTTACCGGCAAGGCGCACATGATTCGCTGTCGTGGTGCCGACGATACTGCCATTCGAAGTGATATGGATGGCATCGGCTGTAATGGCACCATTAATTTTGCCATCAATAACTGCCGCACCCGGCACATTAATCGTGCCCTGCATCTGCACACCTTCACCTACCAACAATTCACCGAAACCCTGATTCACTGACATAGCTATCTCTCAATT
>CAIQLE010000408.1 GCA_903872555.1 uncultured bacterium | reverse complement strand
TCGGTCGCGGATGTGGAGGTGGATGACATGATTCTCGACATTGGCCCCGAGACCGCAAAAGTACTGGCGGCCCAGTTGCTGGACGCCGGCACCATCGTCTGGAACGGCCCTGTGGGCGTGTTTGAATTCGATCAGTTCGGCAACGGCACCAAGACACTGGCGATGGCGATTGCGCACTCCAGCGGTTTTTCTATTGCCGGTGGTGGCGATACGCTGGCGGCCATTGCTAAATACGGCATTACCGACAAAGTGGGTTACATCTCCACCGGTGGCGGCGCCTTTCTGGAATTCCTGGAAGGTAAAGTACTGCCAGCAGTAGACATTCTGGAACAGCGGGCTTAAGCAGTGCGTTTTAAATAAAACATCAACCACGCCAGACGGGCAGACCCATGAAACCTCGCGCCACCAAGATCGTTGCCACTATAGGCCCCGCATCGAATACCTTTGAGATACTGCAGCGTATGATCGCCGCAGGTGTGGATGTGGTGCGTCTCAATTTTTCGCATGGCAAAGCAGAAGATCACGTGGCGCGTGCACAGATGGTGCGTGATGCCGCTGCGGCTTGCGGTCGTGAGGTTGCGATCATGGCCGACCTGCAGGGTCCCAAGATACGCGTCGGCAAATTCAAAGACGGCAAGATAGAACTGGTGAAAGGCGAGACCTTTACCCTGGACGCTGAATGCGACATGGGTGATCAGCATCGTGCCGGTCTGGACTACAAAGAATTACCTAACGACCTCAAGCCTGGCGATATTCTTTTATTGAATGACGGGCTGATCGTGCTGACGGTAGACCGTGTGGTCGGCAGCGAGATCATCACCACCGTGAAGATCGGTGGCGAGCTGTCGAATAACAAGGGCATTAATCGTCAGGGCGGTGGTCTGTCGGCACCGGCGCTGACAGCCAAAGATATGGAAGACATCAAGACTGCCATGCGTCTGGGTGCCGATTACGTTGCAGTCTCTTTCCCTAAGAACGCGACCGATATGGCGATGGCGCGCCAGCTCGCCAATATCGCCGGCGAAGCCTATGGCCACAAGCCGCAAATGATTGCGAAGATAGAGCGTGCCGAAGCTATACCGCATTTGCAGGAAATTCTGGATGCTTCGGATGGCATCATGGTGGCGCGCGGCGATCTGGCCGTTGAAGTGGGCAATGCCGCTGTGCCTGCGCTGCAAAAGCGCATGATCCGTATGGCGCGCGCCTCAAACAAGCTGGTGATCACTGCGACCCAGATGATGGAGTCCATGATTCAGAATGCCGTGCCTACCCGCGCAGAAGTGTCGGATGTAGCGAATGCGGTGCTCGATGGTACGGATGCCGTGATGGCCTCGGCAGAAACCGCCGCCGGTAAATATCCGGTTGAAACCGTAGAGACCATGGCAGCGGTATGTCTGGAAGCGGAAAAATCTGAATACGCTTCACTGGATGCTGATTTTCTGAATGTGACTTTCACCCGCATCGATCAGTCGATTGCCTACGGAGCTTTATTCACGGCGCATCATTTGCGTTCGCGTGCCATCGTCGCCTTGACCGAATCCGGATCAACGCCTCTGTGGATGAGCCGGCATGATATTGACATGCCCATCTATGCCATGACGCCTAATCTGGCGACGCATCGCAAGCTCTCGCTGTACCGCAATGTGCATACGATAGAGCTCGCCAGCTCGCCGGACAGTGCAGCGGTGCTGTATGAAGTTGAAAAATTATTGCTGGCCAAAGGGCTGGCAAAAAAAGACGACATGATCATCATGACCTGGGGTGAACCCATGGGGCAGATTGGCGGCACCAATGCCCTGAAAATCACGAAGATCGGCGAACGATAAATTATCTCTGGAGACTGCAATGCCCCTCGTATCCCTGCGTCAATTGCTCGACCATGCTGCTGAAAATGCGTATGGCCTGCCTGCATTCAATGTCAATAATCTGGAACAAGTGTCGGCCATCATGGCGGCAGCCGATGAAGTCGGTTCGCCTGTCATCATGCAAGCCTCAGCCGGTGCGCGCAAATATGCGGGCGAAGCTTTTCTGCGTCACCTGATCTCGGCAGCGGTGGAAGCCTATCCGCATATTCCTATCGTGATGCATCAGGATCATGGTCAGTCGCCGGCTGTCTGCATGACGGCGATCAGGTCTGGATTTTCGTCCGTGATGATGGATGGCTCGCTGATGGAAGATGGTAAGTCAGTCGCCAGCTATGAATACAATGTTGAAGTCTCGCGCAAGGTGGTCGAGTTCTCGCATGCGATTGGCGTCACTGTCGAAGCTGAACTCGGTGTGCTTGGTTCGCTTGAGACCATGAAAGGCGACAAAGAAGACGGTCACGGCGCTGAAGGCACCATGACACGCGAGCAATTGCTGACCGATGCGACGCAGGCAGCAGACTTTGTACGCCAGACCCAGTGCGATGCACTGGCGATTGCGATCGGCACCAGCCACGGTGCGTATAAATTTTCGCGCAAGCCTACCGGCGATATTCTGGCGATTGATCGCATCAAGGAAATTCATGCGCGCATCCCTAACACCCATCTGGTGATGCATGGTTCTTCATCTGTGCCTCAGGAATTGCTGGCAGAAATACGTCAGTTCGGTGGCGACATGAAAGAAACCTACGGCGTGCCTGTAGAAGAAATTCAGGAAGGCATCAAACACGGCGTACGCAAGATTAATATTGATACTGATATTCGTCTGGCGATGACAGCAGCTATCCGTCGCTACATGTTTGAAAATCCTTCGAAGTTTGATCCGCGCGATTATCTGAAGCCTGCACGCGAAGCGGCCATGAAAATTTGTAAGGCACGTTTCCAGGCGTTTGGCTGTGCAGGTCAGGCAGGAAAGATCAAGCCTATGACGCTGGAACAAATGGCGGATCGCTACAAAAAGGGTGAACTGTCACAGATCGTGCAATAAGCAGGCGCGCTTGAGTCAGTAAGTACAGGCAAGCTAAAAGCTCAGCTAAAAGGCCGGCAAGAAAGGCCAGCAGCAAAAAGCCAGCCTGAATAAATCAATACCGGCGCTAAGACGTCAGCGTCAACATCCATAGGTAACAGGAGCGCGAGCCTGAAGGCTCGCAAACCTTGATTGAAAGTGTGAATGAACAGTCTTTATGAATCCACCATTGCCTCGCTGCCATTGCTAGGTCATGGCAAGGTGCGTGATAACTATGCCGTCGGTGACGATAAGATACTGATCGTCACCACCGATCGCCTGTCTGCTTTCGATGTGGTGATGAATGAGCCCATACCTTCCAAAGGCAAGGTGCTGAATCAGATGTCGGATTTCTGGTTCGAGAAACTGGGACACATCGTGCCGAATCATTTGACCGGTGTCGCCCCTGAATCCGTGGTGGCTGCGAGTGAAGTGGAACAGGTGCGCGGACGCGCCGTGGTTGCCAAGCGTCTGAAACCTATTTTGGTGGAAGCCGTGGTGCGTGGCTATCTGATCGGATCCGGCTGGAAGGATTATCAGACCACAGGCGCGGTCTGCGGCATTGCACTGCCTGCCGGTCTGAAGCTGGCTGCTAAATTACCTCAGCCTATATTTACGCCCGCAGCCAAGGCTGATCTTGGTGAGCATGATGAGAACATCAGCTTCGCCGACATGGAACAGCGCATTGGCACAGCACTCGCCACGCAGATGCGTGACATCAGCATCGCGCTGTATCAGGCTGCGGCAGATTACGCTGCCACACGCGGCATTATCATTGCCGATACCAAGTTTGAATTTGGTCTCGATGAACAGGGCAAGCTGCATCTGATGGATGAAGTGCTGACGGCCGATTCCTCGCGCTTCTGGCCCGTGGATTCCTATGCTGAAGGAATATCACCTCCCTCCTACGACAAGCAATTTGTGCGTGATTATCTGGAAACCCTGAGCGACTGGAACAAGACTGCGCCCGCGCCGGCGCTGCCAGAGGATGTCATACAAAAAACCGGTGCCAAATACCGCGAGGCGCTGCAGCGTCTGACCGGTCACGAGCTCAAGGACTAAAGGGAAGTGCCGCGATGAATGCAGAAAATAAAGCGCTTATTGGCGTAGTGATGGGATCTTCCTCTGACTGGGAAGTGATGCAACATGCTGTCGCCATGCTCAAACAATTTGGCGTCGCCTATGAGGCGCAAGTCATTTCTGCGCACCGCATGCCTGATCAGATGTTCGAGTATGCCAAATCATCCCGTGCGCGCGGCCTGCGTGCCATCATTGCCGGTGCGGGTGGCGCGGCCCATCTGCCAGGCATGCTGGCAGCACAGACCATTGTTCCTGTGCTGGGTGTGCCTGTGCCTTCTAAATATCTGCGCGGCGAAGATTCATTGCTGTCTATCGTGCAAATGCCTAAGGGCATACCGGTGGCCACCTTTGCGATTGGTGAAGCAGGGGCCGCGAATGCTGCACTGTCAGCGATTGCCATGCTGGCAGCGAATGACGCTGCACTGGCAGAAAAACTTTTGATGTTCCGTGCGCAGCAAACACAAGCTGCATGCGACATGACTTTGCCTGAATGATTCCTCCACTGCTTTCTGATACCGCTTTCAAGCCGCAGGCTACACCGTCCACCTGGTTAGGCGTGATGGGTGGTGGCCAGCTGGGCCGCATGTTTGTACATGCAGCGCAGGCCATGGGCTATAAGGTTGCCGTACTCGAACCGGCGCAGGATTGTCCCGCTGGTCATGCCGCTGATCAGCTGATATCCGCCTCTTATGCCGATGCGGCTGCACTCAAGGAGCTGAGTCAGCTCTGCGCTGCGATAACAACAGAGTTTGAGAATGTACCCGCCCCCAGTCTTGCCAGCCTGTCTGAGCGCGCCTTCGTTGCGCCCTCTGCTGCCTGCGTCTCTGTCGCTCAGGACAGACTGGAAGAAAAAAAATTCTTCATGGCCTGCGCTGAACAATCCAAAGTTCAGCCCGCACCGCATCAGCGTATCGCTGCTTCGTCTGACATTGACACCCTTGCCGAGGATTTATTGCCCGGCATTCTGAAGACGGTGCGCATGGGCTATGACGGTAAAGGTCAGGCGCGTGTCAATTCAATTCAGGAAGTGCGCGCTGCTTTCGCCAGCATGCAGGGTGTTGAATGCGTGCTCGAAAAAATGCTGCCGCTGGCTTATGAAGTCTCAGTGTTAGCCGCACGTGGCGCGGATGGTCAGGCCGTGGTTTATCCGATTGCCGAGAACGTGCATCGTGACGGCATTCTGTTTACGACCACGGTGCCAGGCCCGAATGTCACGGCTGACTGCGCAGCACGGGCACAGGCAGCGGCACTGGAAATCATTGCGCGGCTCAATTATGTGGGCGTGCTGTGCGTAGAATTTTTTGTGCTGAAAGACGGCTCGCTGGTGGTGAATGAAATGGCACCCCGTCCGCATAACAGCGGGCATTACACGATTGATGCCTGCATCACCAGTCAGTTTGCGCAGCAGGTACGCGCGATGGCCAGATTGCCTCTGGGAGATGTGCGTCAGCATTCGCCGGCAGTCATGCTGAATATTCTGGGTGATCTCTGGTTTGAAGATGACAGTGATACAGCCCGCGAACCCGCATGGGAACAGGTGCTGGCATTGCCGGGTGCGAGTCTTCATCTGTATGGCAAAGACGATCCGCGCCGCGGCCGCAAGATGGGACATATCACTTTCGTTGCAGCGACGCTGGCAGCAGCGCAGCAGAGCTTTGAAGCTGCCTGTCGCCTGCTGCATATCCAAGCCTGATGCCATGAGCGTTGCATCGCAAGCTGCGATACAAGAAGCGGCGCATCTGCTGGAGCAGGGCAAGCTGGTCGCATTCCCTACCGAGACGGTGTATGGCCTCGGCGCAGACGCGAGTAACCCGCAAGCAGTTGCCGCGATCTTCAGCGCCAAAGGCAGACCATCAAATCACCCCGTGATTGTGCATGTGGCACCTGAAGCCGATCTCAACCGCTGGGCCAGTCATATTCCAGAGGCAGCGCATCAACTGATCGCCGCATTCTGGCCGGGCCCGCTGACCCTGATCTTGCCGCGCGCCGACGCAGTGCCAGCCTCCGTGGCTGGCGGGCAGAACTCACTCGGCTTGCGCTCACCATCGCATCCGGTGGCACTCGCATTGCTGAGAGCATTCAGGCAAGGGCAGGGCGGTATTGCTGCGCCTTCTGCGAATCGCTTTGGTCATGTCAGCCCCACCACGGCGCAGCATGTGATGGATGAATTTGGCTGCCCGCCCGAAGGGCCGCTGGCCTGTGTGCTGGATGGAGGGCAGAGTCAGGTCGGCATCGAGTCAACCATTGTCGATGTGACGCGCGTAGCGTCACTTGGACTGGTACTGCTGCGCCCCGGACATATCACCGCCGAGGCGATTGCTGCTGTGACGGGTCTGCTTCCTGTCAGTCCGGATGCAGCTGCGCCCCGGGTCTCAGGTGCGCTGGATGCCCACTACGCACCTGCCGCACCGCTGGTTCTGGTGTCGGGTGAAGAATTAGAGTGGTGTCTGAACAGGCTGGCCTCTAAAGACAAACGCGTTGCGCTGCTCAGCCAGCAGCCAGCACACACTGCTGTGATCAAGTCGCGCCAGCTTGCATTCGTGCCAGCGACTTACGCACATGATTTGTATGCGGCCTTGCGTGACTTAGATCAGGCACACCCCGATATCATCATCGTTGAAGAAGCACCGCAGACACCTGACTGGCTGGGGGTGAATGACAGGCTGCGTCGTGCAGCTTTTGCATCGACCACGCTGATGAATGAATGGCTGAGCTAGGGTTTGTCCGAGCTGATCAGCCGCTAGGCCTTAACGTGTGAGCCGTAAAATTTCTGAGGCTAGCCGGGAAAAGCAGGGCTTGAGATCATTTTCTGTATTCGCAAAACAATACACACCGACAGGCTTGGCCGGGTTGTAACAGCGTGCAGGTGCATCCGAAACATTCGCCATACACTTCAGCAAGTCCTCGCCTTTTTCAGCATCCGGGCCATTCGCATTCAGCAGTTCCTGACCCAGACCCAGCGTAAAAATATAAATCCCTTCATCTCTGGCTTTGGACGCCACGGCTTCGACCAGATTGCGTGAAGCGCGATTGACATTACGCCAGGCCGTGGTTTGGGTACTCAGGTCATTGCTTACGACGCGCGGCGTATTCGTCACGATTGGAAATTCGCGCGTGTTTGGATCGTTCGGATTAGCCGCACTATTGTGGGCGTTATACCAGTCAGGCAGTTTGGACATTTTTGATGCAATGGTCGTGCCGCCAGTGGTGATGCATTTTCCTGTGAGCTGAGTATTGGTCTGGTCAATTCTATACAGCCCGCTGGTATTACTTACCGTCGTGCCGTCGCCCGTTGCTATCGTGCCTGCTGTGCTGCAGTCAGATGCGGTCTTGAAAGGAAAATAAGACGCGAAAGAGTTCGGTGAGCCGTCGGAAAAAAAGACAATCACGCGCAGGCTGGAGCGATTGATCTGTGTG
Organism: uncultured bacterium; assembly: GCA_903872555.1. Lineage (GTDB taxonomy): Bacteria > Pseudomonadota > Gammaproteobacteria > Burkholderiales > Burkholderiaceae_D > Pernthalerella. The sequence continues at coordinate 5,103 of CAIQLE010000408.1, read as the reverse complement.
ATGCCATTGAGCTGATTGCGACCGGTCCACATGCCTTCTGAAGAATTGGTCGATCCCGTAAAAGCAAAGTTATTGATATGCGTCGTCATCAGCGTCCGGTTAAAACCGCGTCCACTGGTTTTGATCGCGTCATCGACGACAGCACCGTAAGCAAAATGCGATAAGCCGACACGGTCAGTCGTAGGGCTGAATTTGCTGAGAAAGGTAATGGCTGAAGAGCGTACGGCTGCGCCTTTGGAGCTCAGCGAGCCCGAGGTATCCATCACCAGCGCCATATCCAGATCTTTACGTACCGATTGCGCACTGGCACCGACGACCAGCTGATCGAATCCCATCACGCGCGCAAAGGTGACGGGCACCGTTGCGCTGGCGCTCAGATCAATGGTCACTTTTCCGCCATCGAAGCTGACCGACGGTTCGTTCAGAACGGGAACGGAATTAAGATAATTATCATTGTAATTGGCGGCAAAAAAATCACGTGCCGCTTGCTTTGCGTAAGCCGCCTGCGTGGCCTGATCACTGCCCTGAGTGACGGCGCGCGCCGCCGCGATGCTGGCCGAGTCCAGTGCTGTATTCAGTCTGGCTTTGATGATATAGCCTATGCCTGAATCAATCGCCAGACCTATCGCTGCAATGATGGGAAGCATCAGCAGTCCCGTCATGATAATCACGCTGCCTTGCTGTTTTTTTTGAATTCGCATATCAGAATATCGCGATGGAACTCAGGTCCGGGCCTATCGCCGTCAGCACGCCCGAGCCAAAGCTCATATTGGTAAAGTAAGTATCGAAGTTATAAAACGATTCGACGGCATAGATCACTTCGCCATCTGTCAGCGTCCCGTTCATGAGTGTCACGACAGGTGCCAGATTGGGTGCGGGTATGCCCTGACAACTGCCATCACTGCCCCAGTTGCTGCAGTTCCAGACACGACTGGGCGGCAGGTAATGGTTCTGGCTAAAGCCCAGACCATTAATGCGGTCATCCCAGCGATATTGTTCCAGCACGACATTGCGTATCACGCCACCACTGTCTTTATTGCCCATGATTTTTGTGATGTACACCATGCCGCGTTCCTTCATGCTCAAAGGGGGTGTGGTGGCGGCCAGTGAATTGATGATGTTCTGACTCGAAGTCTGCAGTGGTAAAGCGCCACGTGAGGCCAGATTGGCGCCTTCACGGCTCAGGTTCACAAGAATCATCTGCGCCTGTATCGCTCTGGAAAAATCAACCACGGCAAACGAAAGAAAAATCAGGATAGGCAGCACCAGTACAAATTCCATCGCAATGATGCCGCGCGTACGAGTCAGTGCATTTGCACGACTGACAGCATGCTTGTGTGACTTCATGTGATGTTTTTTTCTGTTCACAGGAAAGCCTCATTGCGCATCGTGGCGGCCACACTGAAGTTGTAAATGCCGCCGGTAAAAAATGGTTTCATCAGCGGCGTGACGATAGGCCAGCTGCAATTAAGCTGAAGCACCACTACATCGCCAGGATTGCCAAACATATTGCTTGTATAAGAACCGCTGCTTTGATACTGGGTATTGTTGATCGTGATGACCGGGTTGACGTAGGCATACACACCCATGGAGCTGTCTTTTATTTTTTCAATCACGGCCAGATAGCGTTGTGGGTTAGCTGTATTCGGATCAAGATTTGATTGGCCGGTAACGGCATAGCGCGCCCCTTCGCGGACGGCATACTGCATGCTCAGATTGACGAAAAAAAGAAGACAGTATTCAAACAGCGCAAAAATCAGCAAAAAAAATAGTGGTGCAACAATGGCCATTTCCACTGTTGATGTTCCACGTACTTGCCAAATCTTTTGACGCAGCTGTTTTTTATTTTGGCCTGAGGCGGGCATGGCTGCTCCTGCAAACATTGTCGACGCTGTGAATTTCAGTTCTCGCTTGAGCTATGTAAGTGTCCAAATAATTTCTATCTGGAAAAATTACAAAAAGAAACTCTTGGGGTCTAGTGTCGCCAGAGTGAAGAATTGATCTCTTGATAAAAATCAATTGTTCGATCAGCAAACAATCGAATCTATATTTTTACTTATAGGAATAGAGCAGGAAATATATTCAGAGGAATATTTTCCCGCGATGGTGGGTACAAGAATCAGGCGGTGGGAGTCAGGAAGCAGGAAGCAGGAAATTTGCCTCATGCCTGAACGCATCAGTCAGCGTATCAGTCAGCGTATCAGGCTGGACGCATACGCCCCTGATGGTAGAGCAGGCTAGAGCCGCTGTTGTACGCACAGCGCTCGACTTCACCGACCAGAATCACATGGTCGCCTTCCGGGTAGCGGCTGCGATTGTGGCACTCAAACCAGGCTGCGGCACCCCGCAGTATGGGCAGCCCTGTAAACGAGAGATCGTACTCGACCCCCTCAAAGCGATTTTCCAGTCGGCTGGCAAAGCGCTGGGCAAGCTCTTCCTGATCCGCTGCCAGCACATTGATAACGTAATGAGAATTCGCCGAGAACAAAGGCATGCTGCGCGATTTGCCAGACAGACTCCACAAGACCAGAGGCGGGCTGAGGGATACCGAATTGAAGGAACTTGCCGTCAGACCGGCAAAAACACCTTCCTTATCACGGGTGGTGACCACGGTGACGCCGGTGGCGAACTGGGACAGCGCCTGACGGAAGTGCTGCTCGTCGAATTCGGGTTCGGTAGCGCGGGAAGGATGCTTAGACATAGGGTGATTAAGGTAAGTGTGGGCGAATTATGCCCAAAATTTATTTTCTATGCGGAAACGGAAGCGTTTTATCCGTAAAATCGGGGATATGACATCTCAGACAGTTTCCCTGCTGGCCTTGTTGCGTCGCCATGCGAGTGAGCATGGCGACAGGCTGGCGCATGAGCTGCCACACCGCACAATCACATATCGCCGGCTCTGGTCCCGTATAGAGCGGGCATCCGCACGTCTGCAGGGCGAATGGGGCGTGCAAGCGGGCGCGACCCTAGCCTATGTCGGCAATGCGCATCCGGATGCCATGGTGCTTTATTTTGCTCTGCTGCGCATAGGCGCAGTCTTGCTACCTTTAGAAGGCAGGTCGACTCAGGCTGCGCAGGCGCTGTGTAGTGAACAAGGCGTGAGTCTGGTGGTGCATGATGAAGGCAGCACCATTCCCGATGTCCCTGCACGTCCTTTGGCTTTGCTGCTGGAAGACTGGTGTCATTTTGATCCTGTGCTGGTGCCGGATGATCCGGCTCAGCCCTTATTATGGCTGGCCCCAGAGCATGCTCAGCCGAAGATGGTCAGTCTGAATAACTTGTGTGTTGATCTGCCTGCCGAACCGCACAGTAGTTTTGTCGGCGACAGATTGTTTACGACTGAGATGCTGACAAAAGTCGTTTTTCCTTGTCTGTATTTAGCAAGACCTATGCAGTTTGCTGCGATCGAGACGCTTCAAAAATCAGCTACTTCATAGCGTCATGCTGCCTCAGTCCGCTGGGCTGAGGCGGATCAAAGATCAGGTGACAGTGCCTGTTGATGTTTTATAGAGAGAGAAGCGTATGACAACGGAGATTGCAACAGTAGGCGGCGGTTGTTTCTGGTGCCTGGAGGCGGTGTACCAGCAATTGGCTGGAGTGAGTCTGGTGGAGTCAGGTTATGCCGGCGGAAAAAATCCTCAACCCACCTATGAACAAGTCTGTGGCGGTAATACAGGACATGCTGAAGTAGTGCGTCTGCATTTTGATCCGTCCATCGTCAGCTATCGCGATATTCTGGAGATTTTCTTTACTATCCATGATCCGACCACATTGAACCGTCAGGGCAATGATGTAGGCACGCAATACCGATCCGTGATTTATACCCACAGTGATGCCCAGATGGCCATGGCCCGACAGGTGCTGGCTGAAATGGCGCAGGTATGGGATGCACCTATCGTCACAGAGCTGACGGAGTCACCTGTGTTCTATTGCGCAGAGGACTATCACCAGAATTATTTTGTGAATCATCCCTTGCAATCCTATTGCGCTTTTGTGGTGGCTCCCAAGGTGGCGAAATTCAGGAAATTATTTACAGCAAAGCTAGGCCAGCCTTAGCGCTTGCCGCTCCCTATCGCTGCCGATGCTGGCAGCGGTTTGCCGTAGTGCTCGTTCTGTTGGTATTGTCTTTGCCGTCGCCTTGTCTTTGTCCTCAGGTGGCAGGCGCTGAGTGATTTGCGGGCGAATACATATGCTGACGAGACCAGGCTAAGTGATTTGCATCTATTCCGGCCTTGCCACAGACCACCTGATGTAAGGCAATCCAGTCATGTCGGAAGGCATGTGCGCATCCGGCCAGATAGATACGCCAGGTCCGGTAGCGTTTTTCATCCACCAGCATTTTTATTGCTTCACTGTTGTTCTCGAAATTCTCTGCCCATAACTCACACGTGCGGGCATAGTGACGCCTGAGATTTTCCACATCCAGTGCTTCCAGTCCGCCGTCCTGCATGGCCGACAGCACCGTGCCTATATGAGGTAATTCACCTTGCGGAAAAACATAGCGCTCTATAAATTCTCCGGCACCATAACGCGCCGTGCTGTGGTCAGTATTGGTGGTGCAGATGCCATGATTCATGGCCAGACCATCCTCTTTTAGCAAGCTGCTGATCTTGGAAAAATACAGGGGAAGATTTTTCAGGCCTACATGCTCGAACATGCCGACACTGGTGATTTTGTCAAAGCTGCCAGTGACATCACGATAATCCCGTAACTGTATGCTGATGCGGTCAGACAAACCTGCGGCCTGCACACGTTGCGTTGCGAGTTCATGCTGATGCTTCGATAGCGTAATGCCCAGGCATTTGGCACCGAATTTTTCGGCCGCTCTAAGCGTCAGCGCACCCCAGCCGCAACCGATATCAAGCAGGCTTTCGCCCGGTTTGAGAGAAATTTTATTGAGTATGTGATCTATCTTTTTTATCTGTGCCGTGGCCAAGTCTTCATTCCCTTGCTCAAAATAGGCGCAGGAATAGACCATATTTTTATCGAGGAAATTTTGATAGAAGGCATTCGATACATCATAGTGGTACTCAATCGCTTCGGCATCCTGAACGCGAGAGTGTGACAGGGGCCTGAATAATTGTCCCAGCCGGCTGCCACGCT
>CAIQLE010000407.1 GCA_903872555.1 uncultured bacterium | reverse complement strand
CGTTGGTGGTGGACTACTATTGCAAGCGCCTGATGCGAAAAATGTACAGGTAGACGAATTCAAAATCGTCAGCAAAACACAGCCTAGCCCGTCAGAGTTAAACGACATGATGTTTGCGTGGCGCGTGGCTAAATTTGTCAAATCGAATGCGATTGTTTTTTGCGGCAATGGCATGACCCTCGGTGTGGGCGCGGGCCAGATGAGCCGGGTTGATTCAGCCCGCATTGCATCCATCAAGGCACAGAATGCCGGTCTGCAGCTGGCGGGTTCGGCTGTCGCTTCCGATGCCTTCTTCCCTTTCCGTGACGGTCTGGATGTGGTGGTGGCAGCCGGAGCAACGGCAGTCATTCAGCCCGGTGGTTCCATGCGCGATCAGGAAGTTATAGATGCTGCTGACGAACAGGGCATCGTCATGGCGCTGACTGGCACCCGTCACTTCCGTCACTAAGCTTTACGCCATTAAGATTGATGCGACTTAGGTTGATGCACCTATGTCGCACCTAAGTCGCAACTAAACTTCGCCACTCAGTTTCGCCACTAAGTTTTATTCCGCAGTCTGACAGCGCTGTCCCGCGCTGTCAGCCGGCTTCTTCCCAGAGTGCTGTCATAATCTGCACATGAAAATCCTCGGCATAGACCCCGGCCTGCGTGTCACTGGTTTTGGCGTCATCCATAAAGAAGGCCAGCGCCTGACTTATGTGGCCTCGGGCACGATACGCATTCCAGACGGTGACTTACCCTCGCGCCTGAAAGTCATACTCGATGGCGTAGGCGAGCTGGCCCGCCACTATCAGCCCGATTGCGCTGCTATAGAAATCGTCTTTGCGAATATGAATCCGCAGTCCACGCTCTTATTGGGACAGGCACGCGGCGCAGCGATCTGTGGTCTGGTAGGCGCGCAGTTATCAGTCGCCGAGTACACCGCACTGCAAGTCAAAAAAGCCGTGGTCGGTCAGGGCAAGGCGCAAAAATCTCAGGTGCAGGACATGGTGCAGCGACTGCTGAAGCTCGAAGGTCTGCCCGGTACCGATGCCGCCGATGCGCTGGGCGTGGCCATCTGTCATGCGCATATGGGGACGGGACTTGCAACGCTTGGTGGGCTGGCCCCTGAGCTGGCGCGCAAGGGCTTGCGTATACGCGGCGGCCGCTTGGTCGGCTGATTGACTGATAGGCTGATCAATTCGGCGCAGCTCTCTGCGTTATCATCTCGCCACGCATTCACTACTTCGGACACTCTCATGATCGGTCGAATCTCCGGCATCCTGCTCGACAAAAATCCACTGCAACTGCTGGTTGACTGCCAGGGCGTCGGCTATGAAGTCAGTGTGCCCATGAGTACCTTCTACAATTTACCTTCGGCCGGTGAGAAAGTGACCTTGCTCACGCATTTTGTGGTGCGTGAAGATGCTCAGCTGCTGTTTGGTTTTGGCACGGCACAAGAGCGGGAATTATTTCGTCAATTGATCAAGATCAGCGGCGTGGGTGCGCGCACCGCACTCTCGCTGTTGTCCGGCATGTCCGTGAGTGATTTGGCGCAGGCAGTCACTTTGCAGGAAGCCGGCCGACTCACAAAGATTCCCGGCATAGGTAAAAAAACTGCCGAACGTTTGCTGCTCGAGCTCAAGGGCAAACTGGGGGCTGATCTGGGTTCTGCTGCAGGTGGTGTGCCCGATGGCAGCAATGACGTACTGAATGCATTGCTGGCGCTGGGTTATTCCGACAAAGAAGCCATGCTCGCACTCAAGCAAGTGCCGGCCGGCAGCAATGTGTCGGACGGCATACGTCACGCACTCAAAGCCTTGTCTAAGGCCTGAGCCGGCGCGGCTCACGCTACAATGCAGCCATGAGCATTCAGACCGACGATTTCAGCGAACAGCGCATTATTGCCGCGACACCGACCTCACCGAATGAAGAGGCGATAGAGCGCGCATTGCGTCCGCATATGCTGGACGAATACATAGGTCAGGAAAAAGCCCGCGGTCAGCTGGAAATTTTTATCACCGCCGCACGCCAGCGCGGCGAGGCACTGGATCACACCCTGCTGTTTGGACCACCCGGTCTGGGCAAGACCACACTGGCGCATATCATCGCGCGTGAAATGGGGGTCAATCTGCGCCAGACTTCAGGCCCGGTACTGGAGCGCGCCGGCGATCTGGCCGCCATACTGACCAACCTCGAAGCCAATGATGTTTTGTTCATTGATGAGATACACCGGCTCTCGCCGGTGGTGGAAGAAATTCTTTATCCCGCACTCGAGGATTACCAGATCGATATCATGATCGGCGACGGTCCTGCCGCCCGTTCGGTACGACTTGATCTGCAGCCCTTCACCTTAGTCGGTGCCACCACACGGGCTGGCATGCTCACCAATCCCCTGCGTGACCGCTTCGGGATTGTGGCGCGACTGGAATTTTATACGCCCGATGAACTGGCGCGCATCGTCACCCGCAGTGCGCAGTTACTGAATGCACCGATGGTCGAAGCTGGTGCGCTGGAGATTGCGCGCCGCAGCCGCGGCACGCCGCGTATCGCAAACCGTTTGTTGCGCCGTGTGCGCGACTATGCTGAAGTCAAGGGCAAGGGTGAGATCACCAAAGAGATCGCCGACGCGGCACTCAAAATGCTGGATGTAGACCCAGTGGGCTTTGATCTGATGGACCGCAAACTGCTCGAAGCGGTGCTGTTTAAATTCAGTGGCGGTCCGGTGGGACTGGATAATCTGGCGGCAGCGATTGGTGAGGAACGCGACACGATTGAAGACGT
>CAIQLE010000406.1 GCA_903872555.1 uncultured bacterium | reverse complement strand
GGTGGCGCAGCAGTGGGGGGCGTAGTTGGACATGAAGTGAATAAAAAATAGCGCCTCATTGCTGCTGCTTTCATTGTTAGCAGTAAAAAATTGTTCGAATTATTTTTAGGGAGCCACGTATGAACTACATGAAATCTGTTCTGGCAATACTGACCGCCTTATTTGCTTTTTCCCTGATCAGCTGCGCACCTCAGGCAAAAAAAGAAGGCACAGGCGAGTATGTTGATGACACCGTCATCACGACCAAAGTCAAAGCGGCTATTTTTAATGATCCCTCACTGAAGTCCTCAGAAATTAATGTTGAGACCTTCAAAGGTGTGGTTCAGCTGAGTGGTTTCGTCATGAAGCAGGCTGATATCGACAAGGCAGGACAAGTGACACGCTCAGTCAAGGGAGTGAGCAGCGTGAAAAATGACATACGTCTGAAGTAAGCCCGTGGGCTGTGAAAATTAGGGAGCCGGCAGGGAAGATTTTCTGATCTGCCGGCATTTCCCTGTATATTGCTGTTCGAGATTTTATTTGACAGTGATAAATTATCAATTATGGAAGCTAAACAGATTGCCCGACAACTTGGCACCTTATCGATAGAAGAGCGGGTGCAGATTATCGGCGCCCTGCTTCAAGCCTATCCTGAGGGCCTGCAAATGCTGGAAATTGCAGCCCGCACGGAGCTCAATGCAGGCGCGACTTACAAGCAGCTTGACTCTCTGATGGGATCTGAAATGGTCTCCGTCAAGTCTGTGGACAACAATAAAATTTACTTCGCAAACTTTGACATGCTGGAAAAATTATTTGATTTTATGTATCACAACTACGGCCCCGGATTACGCTCAGCAAAGGAACTCGTCGAGCAATAAAACCCGGCCCCCTCGTGCATCAAGCTTCTCCCGCCCCCGACTTATCAAAATAGCCATTCTGCGGCATGGTAGTCTTTGATCTTCGAAGCACTCCCTTCCTTGGATGCACTTTCACAGAATCTTGCTGCCATGACCTATGTTTACCAGCTGCCGCCCGACCTGCCTGTTCCGCTTGATGATGGCACCACCAGGCACCTTCCGGGTATGGCTCTTCCCTCGATAGACTTGGCTTCAACGCTGGGCGGCACGATTAATCCGGCAACACTCAACAGTAAATTAATTATTTATTGCTATCCCATGACGGGACAGCCCGGCGTTGCTTTGCCTGAAGGCTGGGATCAGATCCCTGGTGCGCGCGGCTGCACGCCTCAGAGTTGCGCTTATCGCGACCTTCACACAGAGCTGCTGGAACTGGGCTGCACCGTGTTCGGGCTGAGTTCGCAGACCACGGACTATCAGCGCGAAATGGCTGAACGTAATCATCTACCCTTTGCCGTACTGAGCGATCCTGAGCTCGGTTTTCTCCAGGCACTCAAACTGCCAAGCTTTGAAGTGGCAGGCATGACGCTCTATAAGCGTGTGACCTTGATTGTTGATCACGGCATCATTGAAGCGGTTCATTACCCCATCTTCCCCAGCGACAGTGATGCCGCCTGGGTGCTGAATTATTTGAAACACGGAAAACAAGATTAATTGAATCCGTCAGAAAAACACGGCTCATCATGCCTTTGAAGTATTTACAGCTGCTGACCAGCGCGCAGCGTTCAAATAAGACCAATCTGCATCTGGGGGCCTATCTTGCCTTCGTTGCAGGCGCAGTGAATGCCGGTGGATTTCTGGCGATACATCGCTACACCTCCCATATGAGCGGCATCATATCGGGCATAGGCGATGATCTTGCACTGACCGATATCATTGCCGTGCTGGGCGGGATATCGATGCTGCTCTCGTTTTTATCTGGTGCCGCCACCACAGCGATTATTGTCAACTGGGGGCAAAGAAGAAATATTTACAGCATCTTTGCCTTGCCGCTCATGCTGGAAGCCATGCTGCTGCTGATCTTCGGCGTGATGGGCGCGAATCTGAGCATCTATACACCGCTGACCATTCCTGCCATCGCCCTGCTGCTGTGCTACGTCATGGGCCTGCAAAACGCCATCATTTCAAAAATCTCCAACTCTGAGATTCGCACCACCCACATGACTGGTGTCATGACGGATATGGGCGTAGAACTCGGGCGCATGTTTTACTGGAACAAAGATAAACATGCCAACCAGATTCACTATGTCAAAGCGAACCGGCAAAAACTCAAAACCCACCTGACTATCTTTCTGATGTTTTTACTGGGAGGAATTGTCGGAGCAATCAGTTTCAAAGGCGTAGGCTATGCTTCAGTGATTCCCCTGTCCGCTTCCATGATTGCCATCGCTGCCCTGCAGATTTATCAGGACATAAAAACCGCTTAGTCTTAGGAGACCATCTTTCATGATTATCAAAGAACGCATGACAGCCACTATCGAAGGTGACTTCGTTGTCTTACTCATCGGTATGCGCATCAATCAATTCTGGAAAATACATCGCTGGCTACCGGTTGTCATGGCTATGGGACGTATGCTGCGTGAACTGTATACGCGGCCTGAACTGGGCTTGCTGCATCATGAAATGGCGATTTCCAGAACCTTCATTCTGGTTCAGTATTGGCGCTCCATGGATCAGTTGATGGCTTACGCAAAAAACAAGGATGCGGAACACCTTCCAGCCTGGCGATCTTTCAATCGAAGCGTAGGCTCAGATGGTTCGGTTGGCATCTGGCATGAGACTTATGCCGTGTCTGCGGGAGACTATGAAAACATTTACAGCAATATGCCGCCCTTCGGCATGGGCAAGGCAGGACAGCTGGAGAAGGTCGCTGGCCGCAAAGAATCGGCGGCAGGAAGATTGGGGCAGCCAAACCCGTGATAAGGCCGTGGCACTACTGCAAATGGGCTTAGCAAGCCCGTTTAGATAGATTAAGAGGCGGCAGCTGACTTACCAGCGCAACATATTCACGGCTTTGGATAAGACGGCACTGGATTCTTTACCG
>CAIQLE010000405.1 GCA_903872555.1 uncultured bacterium | reverse complement strand
GAAAACACTTTTTAAAAGTGCAAAAAAAATCGGCCCGAAGGCCGATTTTTTCACTAAGGGGGAAACTTTTCAGCGCACCGGATTAGCGGTTGGCGATGTACATCGTGATTTCAAATCCGAAACGCAGGTCAGTTGCTGCCGGGGTGGTCCATGCCATGATGATCTCCTGAAGATAAAAAAGTGACGCTAAAAATAAAGCCAGAAACATCGTTCGTCGACAGACTTGCATTTCTGCCGTGAGGAGCATATTGCACTGAACTGAGGATGATCACCATTGAGGAATCCCTGAATTTAACCTAGTGAATTTCATGAGTGAAAACCAGGGTCTTGATGCCGGCCGTTTACTCCTCCCTTTTCTGCAATGCGGTCACTAGCAAAACTCCATCCACTCGCTCCAGCCTGAAGCTCAGTTTATCTCCCACCTTCCACCCCTCCAGCATGGCCGGATCAGCCACGCGGAATGCCATGGTCATGGGCTCCATGCCAAACTGGGGGATGGCTTCGTGCCTGAGAGTGATTTTACGATTTTCAAGATCGATTTTTCTGATCTCGGCATTCACATATGCATCCGGCTTTGCAGCATGCTGGCCATGCTGGTGATCCGCATGCTCATGTCCATTCGCCGGCACTTCTGCTTGTGCATAGCCGCTACCTGCCACACCAATCAGAACGCTCAGTCCTAAAAAAACTATCCATAATTTCATCCTGCATTTCCTTTCAGTTCAGTGATGGCCTTCATGGCCCTGCGGTTTGTGCGCCTTAAAAGATTCTGAGGCTGATTGTCCTTGTGCGGGCATAGACTGTCCGCCGGCCGATGAACTCTTGGCTGCTTCTGCCAGCTCACCCTTCCATTCCCAGGCTACCGTACCTGGCGGATGCTGGTACCAGCCCGGATCGCTATAGTCGCCTGGCTTTTGATCCTTGCGCACCTTCAGCACTGTAAACATGCCACCCATCTGCACGCTGCCGAAAGGTCCCTGCCCTGTCATCATGGGTAAGGTGTTGGCCGGCAATTCCATCTCCATATCGGCCATCTCGCCCATGCCTTTTTCTCCCATCGCCATGTAGTCGGGCACCAGATGGTTAATTTTTTCTGCGATGCCGCGCTGATCGACACCGAGCATGGTGGGCACCTGATGACCCATGGCATTCATGGTGTGATGCGACTTGTGGCAATGCAGAGACCAGTCACCCAGTTCGGTCGCATCAAACTCCAGTGCCCGCATCTGTCCGACAGCGATATCAACCGTCACTTCTGGCCAGCGTGAAGCAGGCGGGGTCCAGCCGCCATCGGTACCCGTCACCACAAATTCATGGCCGTGCATGTGTATAGGGTGATTCGTCATGGTCAGATTACCTACACGCAGACGTACGCGGTCGCCCTGCCTGACATGCAGCGAATCAATGCCAGGAAAGACACGACTGTTGAAGCCCCAGAGATTAAAGTCGAGCATGGTATTCACCCTGGGCTTGGCGCTGCCGGGTTCGATATCAAAGCTGTTGAGCAAAAAAATAAAGTCGCGGTCAGCGCGCATGAAATTCGGGTCTTTCGGATGCGTGACCCAGCAGCCATACATACCCATGGCCATCTGCACCATTTCATCGGCATGCGGGTGATACATGAAGGTGCCGGCACGCCTCGCCTCGAATTCATAAACAAAGGTTTTACCTACAGGTATGGGCGGCTGCGTGAGGCCGCTGACACCATCCATCCCATTCGGCACTCTTTGTCCATGCCAGTGCACGCTGGTGACTTCAGGCAGGCGATTGGTGACGAAGATACGTACGCGGTCACCCTCGACCACTTCGATGGTGGGGCCGGGCGACTGTCCGTTATAGCCCCATAAGCTGACCTTCATGCCGGGTGCGATTTCACGCTCTACCGCTTCGGCCACCAGATGAAATTCTTTCACGCCCTTATTCATGCGCCACGGCAGTGACCAGCCATTCAGCGTGACGACAGGATGAAAGGGCCGGCCACTCGGCGGCAATGGCGGTGGCACTGTGGCTGCATTACCGGCCACATGCGCCTCCGGCAGAGACGCTGCGCCCACGCGTGTGACCAGACCGGCAGCTACTGCTGCAGCGCCGGCGCTTTTAAAAAATATTCTGCGAGAGACCATGATGTTGTCCTTAATGTCCGGATGAGCCTGGCACCGGCTGAGCCGCCATGCTGAAATTGAATGAGGACGCAGCAGCGGGACTGCCGCCATGCATCACAAACTGTAGCTCGGCATCGGCGATCCAGAAATCACGCTGCGCTTCGATAGCGGCATTCACACTGCTGATCTGCAGGCGCGCATCGGTGAGCAGTTCAAACACACTGGCCAGCATGCCGTTATAGCGCAGCAGTACTTCATCCGAAACACGCTTACGCAGTGGCACGATCTCATCACGATAACGATGGGCCACCTCAAACTGAGTGCGATATAAAGAGTAGCTCTCCCGCGCTTCAGAACGGGCCTGTACAGCGATATCGGCAGTACGCTGCAATGAGCGCATATAGACCGCTTCTGCACGCTGCACGCGCGCTGTGCCCCAGTCAAACAGTGGTAGCGACAATTCCACCTGATAGCCGTTGTCACGCGAGGAATCGGCATTACTGCGATTCAGATAACCCGCTTCCAGCACGTTCACAAAGCGCGTGTGACGGGTCAGCCCCAGCGACTGGGCGGTGGCTTCCGTCTCCATGCGCGCCACCTGTACATCCAGACGCCGGGCAATGGCATTGGCTTCTATCTCTGTCGCTGGTTGCATCTGCTCGGGCAATGCCGGCAAACGGTCTGGCAATTGCAAAGGCACTTGCTCATCTGGCAAACCTAAGAGGCGTATCAGACGCTCACGTGTTGCTATGGCGTGGTGCTCAGCGCGCGCCAGCTGTGTGCTGACTTCGACTTGAAACACCTGCTCGCGTGCTTCATCCAGCCGGCTCCAGTTGCCTGCTTTCGCCATACGCTGCGCCAGCTCGGCACTGGCGAGTGCGGCCTGATGTACTTGCTGCAGATAGATAGCGGATTGTTGGGCAGCGACTGCCTGATACCAGGCACGGCGGGTATCCGAGGCAAGACGCACCAACTGCAAAGCTGTCTGCAGCTGAGCCTGATCAAAGCGGCGCTGTTCTATCGCCTTGCGCATGGGCATGGTGAGCAGGCCGGCCAGATCGAACATCACAGAACGATCGGTCTCTGCCCCGCCACTGCCTGACAGTCGGCCATAAGAAAAGCGCGGATTGTTTAGGCGCCCAGCCTGCACCAGATCGGCCTCTGCTATGCCCAGCTCGGCGAGAGTGGCCTGTGAACCTTTGTTGTTGAGCAGCGCCAGACTGACTGCGGCATCGACAGATAAGGGAGCCGACAGCAGTTGGCGCACCTGCGCCTGTGTCTGTGTTTGTGTCTGTGAATTATCACGAACGGCATTCTGGCCTATGCGTTCACGCGTGAGCGCATCGACACGCTGCATGCCGCCATCGGGAGAAAAATGTGTGCAGGCAGACAGCACTGCCACCATGCCGGCAAGGGCTGGTGCTGAAACAATTCTGGAAATCTTCATGGATTGCCTTAACGCTGACATCAGTGCGAGTATGAACCCGCATGGGAAGCGATCGGTCACAGGCTATACCTGTACCCGATGCGACAAAATCAGGCGCTGAGGCTGCGCGGCGGTCGTTCCAGACCTTCCGGTATGAAGTG
>CAIQLE010000404.1 GCA_903872555.1 uncultured bacterium | reverse complement strand
CGGTGTATAGGTTTTAACGTGACAAAGTCTTATTCAACAGCTGACAGACCGAGAGCGGTCGCCAGTGCGTCATATTCTTTGAGCAGCTCCGGATGATCCGGGTAGCGAGCCAGCGCATTACGTGCCGCTTCGAAGGCAGCAGCCAGCTCCAGATCACAACGCAGGGAACGAATCAGCATGGCGTGTGTAAATACCGTTGCCTGATCGCCCTGGTTCTGCATCAATTGCTGCAGCAGGTCGACTGCATTTGACCAATCCTCACGGACCACAGCCAGCAAGGCCGTCACAGCAAGAATGTCTTCACTCTCAGGATGCAGCGCCAGACCGGCATCACCCAACGCATAGGCCAGACCATCCTGGTTTTGCGCCATCAGCTCCTGAATCGCCTGACGAATTTCCGCTGGCGTGAAACGCGACACCTGCAAGGTATTCAGCGTATGGCCCATTTCTGCGTTCATCATCAGTTGTTGTGCGAGATTAAGCATGTGTTAGCTCCTGTTAATGTATCTTTAGTGAATAATGAGAACAGATCCTGTACGGGAAATTTCTCTGGCAGGACACATTAAGCAAAACGGATGCCAGCCAATTCGACATGGAATGCACGCACAAAAGCGGAATCAAAGCGGGTTGAATATGCCTATATATAGAAGGGCGTATGCCGGCAAGTCACCGATTGCCGCCCAGGCGGCAAAGTTTGTCAGTGCAGGTGGCAAGGGCTTGCCCGCCCGGCAAAGGACTGCCAGCGGCGGCAAAATGCAGGCTGCCTGCACCCCGGCTGTCGGCAAAATGGACAACTGGTTTAAGTGCGCCTACCGACAATCATAAAATTAATCTATGTAAATCAATGAGTTAAGTAAATTTAATCTGGCATGCTTCCTGCTAAATATGTTCCGACTGAAACTTTAGGTGTCGACAACATGGACATGCGAGTGAAAAAGAAAGATATGGATATCTGTGACCGTTCCATCCTGATCACAGGCGGAACCGGTTCCTTCGGGCGTTCTTTTGTACGCAGCGTGCTGGATCACTGCCCACGCGTTAAGCGACTGGTGGTGTTTAGCCGCGACGAACTCAAGCAATATGAAATGCAGCAGGAATTCCCTGAATCCGAATACCCTGCCCTGCGCTTTTTTCTGGGCGATGTGCGCGATCAGGATAGACTGCGCCGCGCTTTGCATGGCATCGATACTGTGGTTCACGCAGCTGCACTGAAACAAGTGCCGGCCGCTGAATACAATCCCTTCGAATTCATCAAGACCAACGTCTTAGGTGCGCAGAATCTGATCGAAGCCTGCATAGACACCGACGTCAAGCGCGTCGTGGCACTTTCAACTGACAAGGCTGCAGCGCCTATCAATCTGTATGGCGCCACCAAGCTCTGCAGCGATAAATTATTCGTCGCTGCTAACAACTTCCGCGGCGCCAGAGACTTGCGCTTCTCCGTGGTCCGTTACGGCAATGTGATGGGTTCGCGCGGCTCAGTGATTCCCTTCTTCATGAACAAAGCGAAGACAGGAACTCTGCCGATTACCGATCCCACCATGACCCGGTTCAACATCTCTCTGGATGAGGGTGTGGAGATGGTGTTCTGGGCACTTGAACATGCACTCGGTGGCGAAATTTTTGTGCCGAAGATTCCTTCTTACCGTGTAATGGATGTGGCCGAAGCCGTAGG
>CAIQLE010000403.1 GCA_903872555.1 uncultured bacterium | reverse complement strand
GAGGGAAATTATCGCCAGCGACTGTATCGTTTCCGTCATCTGATGACACAAAGAGGCGTGCATACGGGTCGCAGCGCCTAGTGTCTCTGTCTGCTCAAATATCGATACTGCCTTCAAACACACTGACTGCCGGACCGGTCAGCATGACCGCAGCATCGCCTCCTTCCCAGGTAATCGCTAATTCTCCGCCGCGGGTAGTGACAGCCACGGGCGAATCAAGCAGGCCCTGAGTGATGCCGGCCACGACGGCGGCGCAGGCACCCGTACCGCAGGCCAGCGTCTCGCCTGTGCCGCGTTCAAAGACGCGCAATTTGATGTGATGACGATTCATGATCTGCATAAAGCCTGCATTCACCCGGCGTGGAAAGCTGGCGTGAGATTCAATCACAGGACCATCCTCGGCCACCGGTGCTGAATCAACATCGGCGACCACTTGCACTGCGTGCGGATTGCCCATGGAGAGAACTGCAATATCCACACGCTTACCGTTAATGCTGAGCGGCCACAACGTGGCCTTTTGCACGCTCTTGGCCTGTAATCCCTGATGGTCGAAAGGTACGCGCGCGAGATCGAAGACAGGTGCGCCCATATTGACAGTAATGCGCCCGTCATCTTCAAGATGGGGTGCGATGATGCCAGACATAGTCTCGACGCGAATCTGGCGCTGCTCGGTGAGACCTTTATCAACGACAAACTTGACGAAGGCACGCGCGCCATTGCCGCATTGTTCGACTTCACCACCGTCTGCGTTAAAGATGCGATAGCGAAAATCCACATCCGAAGTATGCGGACGTTCAACTACCAGAATCTGATCTGCGCCTATACCAAAGCGACGGTCTGCCAGTTCTCGCCACTGCTCCGGCCTCAGGTTGACCTGTTGATTGATAGCGTCAATCACAATGAAATCATTGCCAGCGCCGTGCATCTTAGTGAACTTCAGTTTCATTGGTTTTGTGTGAAGTGAATAAGTATTTGTTTTAATCGTACACGGACGGCCTGCCCTGCGGGCGAGTCTTGAAGCGCTTGTGGGTCCAGAAATATTCAGCCGGGTTTTCTCTCACGCGTTCTTCTATGAAGGCATTCATGCGTCGCGTTGCCTCATCCATGTCCGTGCCGGGATAATTATCCCAGGCAGGATAGAAGCGCACTTTCCAGCCCTGATAGTCAGGCAAAAAACTGGTGAGCACCGGAATCACTTGTCCGTCAGTGGCCGCCGTCAGTCGTGCAGGTGCTGTCAGTGTCGCAGCAGGCACGCCAAAGAAATCAACGAAGACGGATTCGCGTGGGCCGAAATCCATGTCAGGCAGCATCAGAAAAGGACGCCCGTTGCGCATCGCGCGAATGATGGGTTTGATGCCGGCATTCCTGTCCATCAGATTGCTGGCATCGGGCGTGAAGCGCAGCCGGCCCTTGCGCAGGGCTTCATCAAAAACCTTGCTACGCTGGCGTGAGTAAATTGAACATGCAGGCCCCGCCATCGTGATCGCGACACCTGCAACTTCCAGACAGACGAAATGCGGACACAGAAAAATCGTCGGACGCTCCGCCGCCAGTGCTGTAGGCACAGAGGGTTCGATTTGTATGAGCCTGCGCAGACGTTCAGGGGAGGCCCACCAGAGTACGGAGCGCTCTAGAACGCTTCGCGCGTAGCCCTGGAAATGGAGCAGCGCTATCTGTCTGCGTTCATCGTCCGACTTTTCAGGGAGACACAGCTTCAGGTTGGTCAGCGCAATACGGCGGCGATCTCGCATCCAGAGAAACAAGACGCTGCCTACACCTTTGCCTATGCGGCCCAATAAAGGCAAGGGCAGCCAGTGCAATATCCACATGAGGCCGAGCAGAAGTCTCATGTTTCGGCCTGCGCTGGTTTGGCGGAAGTGGGCGTGCCTTTGTAGCGGTTATAGCTCCAGAAGTACTGTGCAGGACAAAGCGCAATCAGCGATTCCATTGCCTGATTGATGGTGCGTGCCTGCTGCTCAGCGTCGCCATCGAGCCGGCCTTCAAAGGGCACGAAATGTATGGCGTATCCACGCCCGCCTGACAGTCGTTCTGCATACGAAAGTACCAAGGGCGCATCACTCATCTGGTGCAGCTTGGCAGGCAGTGTCATGGTGTAGGCAGGACGGCCAAAAAAGGGTGTCCACACACCCTCACCTGCACCCGGCACCTGATCGGGCAATAAGCCGATAGCGCCACCGCTGCGCAGTGCCTTCAATAGGGTGCGCACACCGGCCAGACTGGCAGGTGCGAGCGACAGCCCCTCGCGTGAACGTGCCTGCTCCAGCAGCGGCCGCAAAGCGGCTTTATGCGGTGGTCGGTATAGCGCGGTGAGTGGCGCGCGACTGGCGATGGCCTGGGCAATGATTTCAAAACAGCCCAGATGCGGTGTCAGGAAGATCACGCCGCGACCTGAATCAAGCGCCGTCTGTGCCACTTGCCAATCATGTATCTCGGCCGATTTCAAGACGCGGGCCGGACTGGCGCACCAGATGAAGGGCAACTCGAAAATATTTTTCCCGGCTTCCGTCACAGCAGCGGGCAGCAGATGTGCATAGCCGGCGGCCTTCAGATTGTCGCGCATGCGACGTCGGTAGGAAGGTGACAGTGCATACACCAGCCAGCCTGCGGCAGCGCCCAGGGCGTGCAGAACAGGCAAAGGAAAAATCGACAGACACTGAAACAGGCGAAGCAGCATGGAGGTGAAATTAAAAACGGTTTTGCTGAATTACGGCAAGTTGCGTAAAATAGCACACAGCGCGTAAAGAAATTTGCTGATGCTTGTTCTGAACACCGTTCAGTAACGGATCCAGCCATTTATTTTCATGCAAAGTTAATACCGCCGAGTTAACAGACAACTTGCGAGGCGGTCTACAAATTTCGCTAAAGCGTCGCAGGCTCACTTGGTTGACCGCGACACGATGTCAATCATTTATTAAGGAGCTTGCATGTCAAACGATTACCTCTTTACTTCCGAGTCGGTTTCCGAAGGTCACCCGGACAAAGTCGCCGACCAAATTTCTGACGCCATTCTGGATGCCATTCTCGAGCAGGATCCGCGCGCGCGCGTAGCTGCCGAGACTCTGTGCAACACAGGTCTGGTGGTGCTTGCAGGTGAAATCACTACCACGGCCAATGTCGACTACATCCGTGTTGCGCGAGACACCCTGAAGGGCATCGGTTACGACAATACAGATTTCGGTATTGATTACAGAGGTTGCGCCGTCATGGTTTGCTATGACAAGCAATCGCCTGACATTGCGCAGGGTGTGGATGAAGGCAAGGGCCTGGATCTCGACCAGGGTGCGGGTGACCAGGGTCTCATGTTTGGCTATGCCTGCAATGAGACGCCTGACCTGATGCCGGCAGCGATCTACTATTCACACCGCATCGTTGAGCGTCAGTCTCAGCTGCGCAAAGATGGCCGTCTGCCATGGCTGCGTCCTGATGCAAAATCACAGGTCACATTGAGATATGTCGATGGCAAGCCTGTTTCTATAGACACCATCGTGCTCTCGACTCAGCATGCACCAGAAATGGAGCACAAGCAGATCGAAGAAGCAGCGATCGAATCCATCATCAAACCTGTAGTGCCGGCTGAATGGCTGAAAAACACCCGCTATCTGGTGAATCCTACCGGTCGTTTCGTGATCGGCGGTCCTCAGGGCGATTGCGGTCTGACCGGTCGTAAAATCATCGTCGACACTTACGGCGGCGCAGCGCCTCACGGCGGTGGCGCGTTCTCTGGCAAAGATCCTTCCAAAGTGGACCGCTCGGCAGCCTATGCCGGTCGCTATGTAGCCAAGAATATCGTCGCAGCAGGTCTGGCAGACAAATGCCAGATTCAGATTTCATATGCGATCGGTATTGCTCAGCCAACTTCAGTGATGGTGACGACTTTCGGTACTGGCAAGATCAGCGATGAAAAAATCGCTGAACTGGTGCGTGAATTTTTTGATCTGCGTCCTAAGGGCATCGTCAAAATGCTGGATCTCTTGCGTCCGATTTATCGCAAGACAGCTGCCTACGGTCACTTCGGTCG
>CAIQLE010000402.1 GCA_903872555.1 uncultured bacterium | reverse complement strand
CAATCTGGCTGCGGGCATTCGAGAGTACGGGGCCATCCACCAGAAAAACGTCTTCTACGCGCTCGCCTAGTGTCGTAATTTTTGCGGTGTGCAAATTCACTTTATAACGTGCCAGCACATTCGCAATCGAATACAGCAAACCGTTTCTGTCGCTGGCTGAAATGGATAAGAGGTGATACTGGCCGCGTTCATCGGGTTGTAGATTGACGGTAGGCGTGATGGGGAAGCTGCGTGAGAGTCGCGACAGGCGCGGCTTGGCAGGCAGAGGTAAATCGCTGCTAGTTTGCAGCCATTGACTCAGATCATGCTCCATCAGGGTGATCAGCTCGCGATAGTTATCCGCAAAATGTGGCGCGCTCACCAGGAAGGTGTCGAGTGCATAGCCGTGCCGTGTGGTTTGAACCTTGGCATCCAGAATGCTGTAATTTTTGCGATCAAAATAACTGCACAGACGCGCAAACAAATCAGGACGATCTTTCAGGTAAACGACGATTTGCAGACCCTCACCGATAGGACCAAGGCGGCAGCGCACGATGGGCTTGTCGCTGTCGGTATGCGCGCAAAGAACACGGGTCTGCCAGGCAATTTCAGAAGCGTCCTGACGCAGAAAGTAACCGACATCCAGATTCTTCCAGAGTGCTTCATGGGCATGATCAGAAAAACCGTACAGGCGCAGAGTGGTCAGTGCTTCCTGCTGACGATTTTGCAATTCACGATCAGCAGAAGGTGCTTCGCCACCGAGTACGCGCAGACTCATGCGATACAAATCTTCCAGCAGTTTGCCTTTCCACGCATTCCATACCTTGGGACTGGTGCCGCGTATATCAGCAACGGTCAGCAGATAGAGTGCGGTCAGGTGTCGTTCGTCCTTGACGATTTTGGTGAAGGCAAGAATGACATCGGGGTCGGACAGATCTTGCTTTTGTGCGACTTGCGACATCATTAAATGTTGCTGTACTAAAAAGACGACAAGCTCAGTATCTTCTTTAGACAGGCCATGGTCGCGACAGAAGCGTCGTGCATCATGTTTGCCGAGGTCGGAGTGATCGCCGCCGCGTCCTTTGGCAATGTCATGGAACAGTGCCGCGATATAGATCAGCGAGGGCTGAGGGAAGTTGGCCATCAGCTGGCTGCAGAAAGGGTACTCATGCGCATGCTCTGGAATGGCGAAGCGGCGCACATTGCGCACCACCATCAGGATGTGCTGGTCCACGGTGTAGACGTGAAACAGATCATGTTGCATCTGACCGATGATGCGACGGAAATTCGGTAAGTAACGTCCCAGAATCGAGAGCTGATTCATGTTTCTCAGCGCATGCGTAATGCCCTTGGGCGCCTGCATGATTTGTAAAAAGAGGGCGCGATTTACCGGATCACGCCGAAATTTTGCATCAATCCGGAAGCGTGAATGCCATAGCGCACGCTGGGTGCGCGCTGTCATGCCCTTGAGTTCGCCATGCTGTTCCAGCAGGAGAAAAATTTCCAGCATGGCTGAGGGCGTTTCATCGAACACTTTTTCATGAGCGATGTCTATCATGCCGTTGATTTCATTGAAGCGTTCATTCACCACACGCGAGACGCTGTCTTGCGGGAACAAGTGGGCTTCAATATTTTGCAGCAACAGGGTATTGAGTTGCGTCACCGCCTTGGCAGCCCAGTAATAGCGTTGCATCAGCACTTCGCTGGCGCGTCTTGCATCCGTGGTGCTAAAACCAAACGATTCAGCGATGCTTTCCTGCACATCGAAGACCAGTCTGTCTTCACGCCTGTGTGTCTGCAGATGCAGTCGTATGCGTATGTCTTTGAAGGCACGTTCCTTCTCGGCCAGCTGACGTGCCTCGGTGGCCGTGATCATCTGGCTTTGTGCCAGCTTGCGCCAGGAATCCCCCAGACCTGCAGCGCGGGCGACCCAGAGAATCACTTGCAGATCACGTAAGCCGCCCGGGCTTTCCTTGCAGTTAGGTTCCAGGCTGTAGGGCGTGTTTTCATATTTCACATGACGCTGGCGCAACTCCAGAACTTTGTCCTGAAAAAAACTGCGTGCATCCATCGCTTTGGCATAGCGTTGCTGAAGATTTTGAAACAGCTTGCGGCTGCCGCAGATCAGGCGTGCTTCCAAGAGACTGGTCTGTACGGTGATGTCAGCTGAGGACTCCGTCAGGCATTCATCGACGGTACGTATGCTATGGCCGATCTCGAGTCCGAGATCCCACAGCAATTGCACCAGCTGCTCCAGTTGATTGCGCAAGGCTTCGTCGGGCGCTTGCGGCAGCAAAATCAGCAGATCGATGTCGGAGTAGGGAAACAGTTCACCGCGCCCATAACCACCAACGGCCACCAGCGCGGCACCGGCCGGCATGCCAAAGGTTTTCCATGCCTGCGCCATGACCTGGTCGGCATTCTGACGCATGCGCTTGAGCAGTCGTTCTGGTTTGTGGTCTTGTTCGTAATCGGCGACGATGGCCTGTCGCCCTTGTTTCAGCTGCTCCTTCAGCGACAGCAACAGCGTAGCCATCTCAGGCCGGACTGGCCGCGTTGCCGGCAGCTGAGTTCGTGATGAAGGAAGGTGGTGGTGGGGATCCGGCCGATACCGTCAGCACTTCATAGCCGGTTTCGGTCACCAGTACGGTGTGTTCCCATTGAGCCGATAAGCTGCGGTCACGCGTTTTAATGGTCCAGCCATCGCCCATTTCGCGAATTTCGCGTTTACCAGCGTTGATCATGGGTTCCACGGTAAAGATCATGCCGGCCACCAGTTGCTCCAGTGTGCCGGGGCGGCCGTAATGCAAGACTTGTGGTTCTTCATGAAATACTTTACCTATGCCGTGACCGCAAAATTCGCGTACCACGGAAAAGCCGGCTTTTTCTGCGTATT
>CAIQLE010000401.1 GCA_903872555.1 uncultured bacterium | reverse complement strand
GTGGTGCCAGTTTCATTGTCGTTCATAAATTCAAAACGGGTCTCGCCCGCCAGATCGGGCTCAAGGTAGCGCGCATCGCCACCCATCATCAGACCGCGCGTCGTCATGTAACGCGGCAGCAAAGTAAAGTCGCGATTCGGTGCGATATTCCAGTAATACGGCATGGTCATCTGCAAACCGCCGCTGGTGGAGGTCGCAATGGTGGGCGCCAGAAAACCAGAGACCCGGTCCTCAGTTAAGGGAAACGAGACACGTGGCGTTCCAGCGATAGGCACGCCTTTAAAAACCAATACCGCGTTTCTGGCATCACCCATGCCCGTTGCATCATCCAGGGTAATTTTGCTCGCCTTCAGATACCAGTCAGGATCGATGCCATTACACGTGGTGTAGTAGCCCTTGATAATCGTCGCCACATCTTCCGATTCAAAATCAATGCGCTCGGCATTGCCATGGGCATTACGTTGCAAGAGTCTGTACACCGTACTGTTCATGAAACCCACGCCGGTATCGAGCTTGAGCTTGAGCTCGGTACCATCGAACTGGTTGCCATCTTTGACGATGTGTACATTGCCGTTCGCATCAACTCTGTCGTCGACAATATCGAAATTCACCACATCCGCATTAATCTGCGTTTGGCCACGAACAATTTCGACTTCACACTCAAGTTTGACTTCCCGGTCGGGCCGGCCTGTCAGATGTTCACCTTCAAAGGTGGTGGCGCTTTGAGCGTCTTGTACCGTTCCCGCAATCCAGGGCTGCTGCTGCGCAGACGCATTCCCGGCGATCAGCAAAGTGATCGACAGCGGTAGTAAGCTTTTTTGCAGGGAAGCAGGAGCTTGAAAGAAAGGCAATCGCCGGGTCATGTAAGAAGAAAATGCAGGGTTGTGCGGCGCGCAGGCGCGGCGAATCCCTTATTATATGGGAACTCCCCTTCAGCTCAGTCTTTAGGGCATTCTCTTTTTGTCATCTTGTAAGCCCATGTCTGATTCCCTGCACCAAGATTCCCGACTTTCCCAGCTTTCTGGCTGGCTTGCCCAACTTGAATCACCCAAAACGCTGATAGCCAGCCTGCGGCCGGCCTCGGCAGATGCCAGTTTCCGGCGTTATTTTCGGGTCGATACTGCCGAAGGCGGCACATTGATCGTAATGGATGCACCACCGCCTCAGGAAGATGTGCGCCCCTTCGTTCAGGTAGCTGAATTATTTGGCGCAACCGGGATCACGGTTCCAGCCATCCTGGCTCAGGATATCGAGCACGGTTTTTTATTGCTCTCGGATCTGGGCTCGACCACTTATCTCAAACAGTTGAACGCGGATACGGCGCACAAGCTGTATATCGATGCCATTGATGCACTGGTCTTACTGCAAGTGCAAAGCCGTTCCGGCGTGCTGCCTGAATATGACCGGGCCATGCTGCATCGCGAGCTGATGCTGTTCCCCGACTGGTATGTGGGCAAACATCTGAAAGCGACGCTGAGCGATGCGCAGTCGGCCGATCTGAACAAGGTTTTCGATGTACTGCTGGCGAATAATCTGGCACAACCCCAGGTGTATGTACATCGCGATTACCACTCGCGCAATCTGATGGTGCTGGACAAAGGCAATCCCGGCATTCTGGATTTTCAGGATGCGGTATATGGCCCTATCACCTACGATCTGGTCTCACTGCTGCGAGACGCTTACATACAGTGGGATGAAGAGATGGTGCTGGACTGGGCCATACGCTATTGGGAGCGTGCACGCCGCGCCGGACTGCCGGTATCGCATGATGTGGATGACTTCTATCGTGATTTCGAATTCATGGGCCTGCAACGTCACCTGAAGGTGCTGGGTATCTTTGCGCGTCTGTATCACCGTGATGGCAAAGACGGCTATCTGAACGACATCCCGCTGGTGATGGAATACACCCGCAAAACGGCCTATCGCTATAAGGAACTTGCTCCCTTAGTCAGGCTATTGGATGCACTGGTAGAAAACACCACCAAAGCCGGCTATACGTTCTGATATGAAGGCAATGATCTTTGCAGCCGGGCGTGGTGAGCGCATGCGGCCTTTGACCGATACCTGCCCCAAACCTTTGCTGCAGGTACGTGGCCGGCCACTGATTGTGTGGCACATCCTGAATCTGGTAAGGGCAGGTATTACTGAGATCGTCATCAATCATGCCCATCTGGGACAGATGATTGAAGACACACTGGGTCATGGCCAGCAGTTCGGTGCGCAGATTGTGTATTCACCTGAAGGTACGGCACTCGAGACTGCAGGTGGTATTGCCAGAGCGCGCCATCTGCTGGGTGATGAGCCTTTTGTTGCGATCGCTGGCGACATCTATTGCCCGCATTTCGATTTCAGCAAAGTGATGCATGTACTCGAAACCGAGGATGTCTGGGGTCATCCCCATCCGGCAGATCAGCGTGATCTGGGATGGCTGTATCTGGTAAAAAATCCGCCGCATCACCCCGAGGGAGATTTTGCGCTCGGGAGTTTTGCCATCGCCAATACAGGTGAGCCGCGCTTTACCTTTTCCGGCATCGGTGTCTACCGGCCTGAACTTTTCGACGGCGTGACCCCGGGCAGCAGTGCCAAACTGGCGCCCATCCTGCGCGAATTCGCAGATCAGGGCAAAATCGGCGGTGAAGTCTTCCGCGGTGACTGGACGGATGTCGGTACCGTCGAACGCTTAGAACAATTGAACGCCCCACTGCACAAACCATCATGACCATGACCACTTATGCCAGACGCCGCGCTGCAGTACTCGCGAAGATGCATGCCCAGGGCCGCGGCATCGCCATTATCCAGACCGCGCCGGAAGTCATGCGCAATGCCGATGCAGATTACCCTTATCGCCACGACAGTTATTTTTATTATCTGACAGGCTTCAGCGAGCCCGAGGCAACCCTGGTTCTGATCGCAGGTGCAAAAGACCAATCCATTCTGTTCTGCCGCGAAAAAAATGAAGAGCGCGAGATCTGGGATGGCTTTCGCTTCGGTCCCGCAGCAGCCAAAGAACAATTTCACTTCGACGCTGCCTATGCCACTGACAGCATAGACAGCGAACTGCCGCGCCTGATGGCGAATGCGCCAGCGCTGTTTTATGCGCTGGGTAGCAGCGCCACGCTGGATGCACGGATACAAGGCTGGCTCAATACCGTACGCACTCAGGTAAGAGCAGGCGTGACAGCGCCGAATGTGGCCATTGATGTGCGCGTGATACTGAATGAAATGCGGCTCATTAAAGATGCCGATGAAATCGCTACCATGCGCCGCGCTGCCGATATTTCTTCCGAAGCACACGCACGCGCCATGCGCACCTCGCGCGCCGGTCTGCGTGAATACCACCTCGAAGCTGAGTTATTACATGAATTCCGTCGCCATGGTTCACAAGCGCCCGCTTATGGTTCTATTGTTGCCGCAGGCGCGAATGCCTGCGTACTGCATTACCGCGCGGGCGATACCGAGCTCCACGATGGCGATCTGGTATTGATTGATGCAGGCTGCGAACTGGATAGCTATGCATCCGATATCACACGTACTTTCCCGGTGAATGGAAAATTCAGCGGGCCTCAAAAAACCCTGTATGAAATTGTACTGGCAGCACAACAGGCGGCCATCGATGTGACTCGAGCGGGCACACGCTTTACGGATGGTCACGATGCCGCATTAAAAGTGCTCGCACAAGGCATGCTGGATACCGGACTGCTGGACAAAAACAAGGTGGGTACACTCGATGATGTCATCATCAACGGCCACTACCGTCAGTTTTATATGCATCGTACCGGCCACTGGCTGGGCATGGATGTGCATGATGTCGGTGAGTATCGAGACCCTGAACCTGTAGGACAGGACAAGCCCTGGCGCACTCTGAAGCCCGGTATGGTACTAACCGTCGAGCCCGGCATCTATGTGCGCCCTGCCGCTGGTGTGCCTGAAGCGTATTGGAATATAGGCATACGGATTGAAGACGATGCACTCGTCACCGAAGGTGCTTGCGAGATTCTTACTCACAAAGCGCCCAAGACCGTCGCTGAGATTGAAGCGGTCATGGCCAGCTGAGTGAGCTCAAAACTCAAAACAATATGAATCCTTCTGTCGATATCGATATCGCCATTGCCGGTGGTGGCCCGGTGGGCATGGCGCTGGCTGCCATGCTGCTGGCGCGCGGTGTCGATGCCAGCCGCATAGCACTGATCGATGCCAAATCGATAGAGACAGCGACGCAGGACCCCCGCTCGATTGCGCTGTCTTACGGCAGCCGGCAATTACTGGAACAGATTCATGCCTGGCCTGCCACGGCCAGTGCCATCACTGAAATTCATGTATCACGACGCGGCAGTCTGGGACGTACGCTGATTCACGCACAAGATTACGGTCTGCCTGCGCTCGGCTATGTCGCCCGCTATGGTGATGTCGTTCAAGCTCTGGCACAGGCATTGGAAAATAGCGGGATTGCCAGCTATCGTCCTGTTGCCGTCATAGACAGGCAGGCCGCAGACAGTCATATCAGCCTGAGCCTGACTGAAGGACAGCGCATCACAGCCAAGCTCTTGATACAGGCCGAAGGCGGCGTATTCAGTGATCAGGCGGCGAGGCAGGTGCAGCGCGATTATGCACAGCACGCCATCGTTGCGACGGTGCACAGCAATGCACCACTTGCAGGCCGCGCTTTCGAACGTTTTACAGATGAAGGCCCGCTCGCGCTGCTGCCGCAGCATGATGCCTACTCGCTGGTCTGGTGTGTCAGCCCTGAAAATAAGGATCGCCTGCTGGCCTTATCAGACATGGAATTTTTGCAGGCACTGCAAGTCGCTTTCGGTCAGCGCGTTGGCAATTTCATCCATATAGGCAAACGCAATAGTTATGCACTGGGTCTGAATGCCAAACCTGAAAGCTTTGCCCGCACTATCAGCATAGGCAATGCAGCGCAGACGCTGCATCCGGTCGCAGGGCAGGGACTGAATCTGGGCTTGCGTGATGCCATGGTACTGGCGCGCCTGCTGGCGCATGAATTATCACAACATACTGAGTCTGATCTCAAGGGTAGAGACGACACGCACAGTACAGGCAGCACGGATCATCCATCCGAAGATGACATCAGTCACACGAACTGCTACACGACTAAGCAGGTGAATGCGCTGATTGCACAATTCACACAACAGCGTCGTATGGACAGAAGTGCCACCGTAGGCTTGACTGATGTCATGGCACGCATCTTTGCCAGTTCGCCCGAAGCATCCTTCACACAAAACCTGCTGGGTTTATCACTGGGGATGATCGATATGGCACCGTCAGCTAAGCGGGCACTGGCAGAGCAGATGATGTTCGGTGTACGTTAAATTCAGCAACACATTCAAATCTGTAGAAACGAAAAAGGGCGGATCTCTCCGCCCTTCTTTTTACTGGTAAGGCTGCTGTTTAGTCGACAGCTTTCACCATGTCTTCAATCACTTTCTTCGCATCGCCAAACACCATCATGGTCTTGTCCATGTAGAAGAGTTCATTGTCGAGGCCGGCATAGCCAGCTGCCATAGAACGCTTGTTAACGATGACGGTCTTGGCTTTGTAGGCTTCAAGAATAGGCATGCCAGCGATCGCCGATTTCGGATCTTTTGCTGCCGGGTTCACGACGTCATTCGCGCCCAGTACCAGCACCACATCGGCCTGACCGAATTCGCTGTTGATATCTTCCATCTCAAAGACCTGGTCGTAAGGCACTTCTGCCTCGGCCAGCAAGACATTCATGTGACCTGGCATACGGCCTGCCACCGGGTGAATCGCATATTTAACGATCACGCCTTTGTGGGTCAGCTTTTCCGTCAGTTCTTTGAGTGCATGCTGCGCACGCGCCACGGCCAGACCATAGCCCGGCACGATGATCACGGTTTCAGCATTGCCCATCAGGAAAGCGGCATCATCAGCCGAACCGGATTTAACAGGGCGCTGCTGCTGCTCGCCACCGACAGCTGCAGCGGCATCGCCACCGAAACCGCCAAGGATCACATTGAAGAAGGAACGGTTCATGGCCTTACACATGATGTAAGACAGAATCGCACCTGAAGAGCCGACCAGAGAACCGGCAATGATCAGCATTGCATTGTTCAGCGAGAAGCCGATACCTGCGGCAGCCCAGCCGGAATAACTATTCAGCATAGACACCACGACCGGCATGTCAGCGCCACCGATAGGGATGATGATCAGCACACCCAGCACAAAAGCAATCGCTGTCATGATGATGAAAGGTGTCCATGCAGCTTCGATACCGGCATCCAGCACAAAGACCATACCGGCAGCAATCATCGCGATCGCCAGCACCAGATTGACCATGTGCTGACCCGGGAAGGATACAGGCGCACCCTGGAACAGACGGAATTTATATTTGCCGGCCAGCTTGCCGAATGCAATCACTGAACCCGAGAAGGTAATCGCACCCACGAACGTGCCGATAAACAGTTCAATGCGATTACCCAGCGGGATAGGCACGCCATGCGCACTGATATTGAAAGCCCAGGGCTCAGAGACAGCCGCCACGGCGATACACACAGCCGCCAGACCAATCAGTGAGTGCATGGCTGCAACCAGCTCAGGCATCTTGGTCATTTCTACGCGCTTGGCCAGTACAGAGCCGATCACGCCGCCGACCACCACACCCATGATTAACAGGTTGTAGCCCATGCCGTTACCGACGGTAGCTTCGGATTTGAGTTTGAAGATCAGCGCCAGCGTGGTCAGCGCAGCAATCGCCATGCCGCTCATACCAAAGGCATTACCGCGACGCGCAGTCGCCGGATGGGACAGACCTTTCAGGGCCTGAATAAAGCAGACTGATGCGATCAGATACAACAGGGTTACGAGGTTCATGCTCATTTTCTTAAGCCTCTTCTTTCTTAGCCTGTGCCTTGGGCTCTTTTTTCTTGAACATCTCCAGCATGCGCTGGGTCACCAGAAAGCCGCCGAAGACATTCACGGCAGCCAGTGCCACAGCCAGCGTGCCCATGAATTGTCCGACCGGACCTTCCGTGAGTGCAGCAGCCAGCATGGCGCCGACGATGATGATGGCCGACACGGCATTCGTCACCGCCATCAGCGGTGTGTGCAGCGCAGGGGTAACAGTCCAGACCACGTGATAGCCGACGTAGATCGCCAGCACAAAGATGATCAGGTTGGTGATAGTGTGACTAACTTCCATGGTGTCCTCTGTTAAATAGACAGTGAGCAATCACGCTTAAAGGCGCGGTGCTTATTTCTTCAGGCCAGTGATACGGTTTTTTTCGTCAACAAACACAATCTTCTGCTGGTAGCCGGCAATCTCAGCATCCGTCATCGGCGCATAAGTGCAAATGATCATCAGATCACCCAGATGCGCCAGACGCGCTGCAGCGCCGTTCAGAGAAATTTCGCCGCTGCCACGTTTGCCTTTGATGGCATAGGTGGAGAAGCGCTCGCCATTGTTGATGTTGTAGAGCTCGATTTTTTCAAACTCGCGAATATCCGCCGCATCCAGCAAGTCTTCATCAATGCCACATGAACCTTCATAGTTCAGGTCGCATTGTGTGACGGTGGCGCGGTGTATCTTCGCGCGCAGCATGATTCTTTGCATGAAATCTCCGCCGCCGCTTATTTGCGCAACAATTCGCC
The DNA here is from genome assembly GCA_903872555.1 of uncultured bacterium. Classification (GTDB taxonomy): domain Bacteria; phylum Pseudomonadota; class Gammaproteobacteria; order Burkholderiales; family Burkholderiaceae_D; genus Pernthalerella. The sequence goes on along the minus strand of CAIQLE010000401.1, from coordinate 1,387 downwards.
ACCCGCGCACACCATCGTGGCGGTAACGATTTCATCGCTGCGATCGATGGCAAGGGCTGCCTCTTTATCAATGATCAGTTTCATGAAATCGATGACATTGCGTGCATACAGTGCCGAGGCATCGGCTGCACACAGGGCTGGCAGATTCGCTTCGCCTATGATGTGCACGCCATGTTTGGTGACGGTCTTGCCCAGTTCAGACAGAGGACAGTTACCGCCCTGCTCGACCGCCATATCAACGATCACTGAGCCCGGCTTCATGGCCTTGACGGTCTCTTCGCTGATGAGTATCGGTGCCTTGCGGCCCGGGATCAGTGCGGTCGTGATGATGATGTCGGCCTGCTTGGCGCGCTCATGCACCAGTGCGGCCTGACGCTTCATCCATGCCTCAGGCATGGCGCGCGCATAGCCGCCGGTACCCTGGGCGATTTCACGTTCTTCGTCGGTTTCGTAAGGCACATCAATAAATTTTGCACCCAGCGATTCAACTTGTTCTTTGACCGGAGGACGCACATCAGAGGCTTCGATCACAGCGCCCAGACGCTTGGCCGTGGCGATCGCCTGCAAACCTGCCACGCCCACGCCCATGATCAGCACACGCGCTGCCTTGACCGTACCGGCCGCTGTCATCAGCATAGGCATGAAGCGCTGATACGTATTGGCTGCCATCAGCACGGCTTTGTAGCCAGCGATATTGGCCTGCGATGACAACACGTCCATTGACTGCGCACGCGTGATGCGCGGCGCGGCTTCCAGCGCAAAGGCGGTCAGGCCCGCACTCGCCATAGCCGCGTTGTTCTCGCCATCAAAGGGATTGAGCATGCCGATCAGCACGCTGCCGGAATGCATGTGGGAACGCTCATCAGCGGATGGCGCACGCACCTTCAGCACCATTTCGCAGCCCAAGGCATCGGCTGCTGAGCCTATCTGAGCACCGGCAGCGACAAACGCTTCATCCGTGATGCTGGCAGCAATGCCTGCACCGGATTGCACAATGATCTGATGCTTGGCAGCGACCAGTTTTTTTACCGTTTCCGGTGTCGCAGCAACGCGGGTTTCACCCTGACGCGTCTCGGCTGGAATGCCGATTCTCATGGAGTTCTCCAAAAAAATAAAAATTGCGCCCGAATCTTACACTTAAACCCCTAAATCCTTGTATTTGAATAAATAAAACATCCGTTCTTTTTTCTCTGCTCAGGCAGCATGCTTTTCAGTTCTGCCTCACTGTGCTGCCAGATTTGACGGCAAGTCCGAGGGGGTTTTTTACGCGTTATCAACTTGAGATCCCGCCATAGTGCTTGACCTGCCCCAAGCGCGACAACCGTCCTTAGCTCAGAGCGCTGCCGCCAAACAGGTAAAATGCCGGCTCTTTGAAGGAAACCATGTC
>CAIQLE010000400.1 GCA_903872555.1 uncultured bacterium | reverse complement strand
GCGTCAGGGTCATGAATTCACCCTGGAAACCGATCAGGCCACGGGCTGGCATACGGTATTCAAGACGCACACGACCTTTACCATCGGGCTGCATATCTTGCAGATCGCCGCGACGACGGCCCAGCTCTTCCATCACGCCACCCTGATGGGCGTCTTCCACGTCAACTGTCAGATTTTCGAAAGGCTCGTGACGCACGTCACCCACCATCTTGAACACCACTCGCGGACGTGATACGGCCAGCTCGTAGCCTTCACGACGCATGTTTTCCAGCAAAATTGTCAGGTGCAATTCACCACGACCCGACACTTCGAAAATCGTGTCGTCATCGGTAGGCGCCACGCGCAATGCGACGTTGGCCTTTAATTCACGGTCCAGACGTTCGCGCAGCTGGCGGCTGGTTACGAACTTACCTTCACGACCTGCCAGTGGCGAGGTGTTGACCATGAAGTTCATGGTCAGGGTAGGTTCATCCACTGTCAGCATAGGCAAGGCATCGGGTGTATCCGGTGCACAAACGGTAGTGCCTATGCCCAGCTCTTCAATACCATTGATCAGGACGATGTCACCTGCGATCGCTTCAGTCACCATCTCGCGCTCAAGGCCTTTAAATTTCAAGACCTGATTGATACGAGCTTTGGTGGGTGTTGAATCAGGGCCATTCATGATGATCACATCTTGCAAGGCCTTGACGCGGCCACGGCTGATACGACCAATGCCGATCTTGCCGACATACGAAGAATAATCGAGCGAAGAAATTTGCAGCTGCAATGGACCGTCAGGATCATCATCACGCACCGGTACGTGCCTCAGCACAGCATCAAACAGCGGGGTCATGTCACCTTCGCGCACGTCTGATTCCAGGCTGGCATAGCCGTTCAGTGCAGAAGCAAAAACGACAGGGAAATCGAGCTGCTCTTCCGTCGCGCCCAATTTATCAAACAATTCAAAGGTGGCGTTGATGACCCACTCAGGACGTGCACCGGGCCGGTCAATTTTATTGACGACAACGATAGGCTTCAATCCCAGTGCCAGCGCCTTGCGAGTCACGAAACGCGTCTGCGGCATCGGACCTTCAACAGCATCAACCAGCAGCAGCACCGAATCAACCATAGAGAGAACGCGCTCGACCTCGCCACCGAAGTCAGCGTGACCCGGGGTATCAACGATGTTGATGTGCGTGCCTTCGTATTCAACAGCGCAGTTCTTGGCCAGAATGGTAATGCCACGCTCTTTCTCGAGATCGTTCGAGTCCATCACGCGCGCATCTACCTGCTGATTATCGCGGAAGGTACCAGACTGGCGAAGCAGCTGGTCAACGAGAGTGGTTTTGCCATGGTCAACGTGGGCGATGATGGCAATGTTGCGCAAGGCGCGAATAGGGGTCGTCATAATAGATTGGTGCAATACAAGGTTGAAGAGTTAACCCGAGATTTTAACATGCCGGGCTAAGTGGCTTTAGAAAAATGCTTGAAATTTCAAAGGCTTGGGATCTTGGACACTAAACGTTCCGGTGCCAGTACGGCTCCCGGCTGCATTTGCGCCGTACCCAGTAACTGCTGCTGATGGCCGTAGACCCTTAATCGACCGCTGGACACAGTCGATTCGACACCGGCTTTGCCGAGAGCCAGGCGCTGGCCCTGCAAAAAACGATGACTCAGATCCTCATTCAGATCGATACGCGGAAAATTCGACAATAAGGCATCCACGGGCTGTAACTGCTGATTCAGTTGTTCGGGCGACATAGCGCTCAGTTGCTCCAAACTCATCGCTGCTGCGAGTTCAATTTGCGCAATACGGGTACGTCGCAGTGCCGTCAGATGCGCGCCGCAGCCGAGAGCCTTCCCTATATCTTCGCCCAGCACACGGATATAAGTGCCTTTGCTGCAAGTGACGCTTATGCGAAGTTCTGGTGCCTGATAGGCCAGTAATTCCAGCGCATGAATAGTGACTGCTCGCGCTTCGCGCTCCAGTGTCACACCTTCACGGGCATAGGCATACAAGGGTTTGCCATCGCGCTTAAGCGCTGAATACATGGGCGGCACCTGATGAATCTGTCCGCGCAATGTTGCCACTACGGCCTCGATCTGTTCTGTGCTGACATCCACGGCATGCGTAGCAATGACCTCACCTTCGGTATCACCGGTATCCGTCATCACGCCCAAATGTACCGTTGCTTCATAACTCTTGTCGGCATCAAGCAAGTCCTGAGCAAATTTGGTGGCTTCACCAAAACACAGAGGTAAGAGACCGGTAGCAAAGGGATCAAGCGTTCCGGTATGCCCCGCCTTCTCGGCATTGAACAAACGCTTTACTGCACCCAGCGCCTGATTGCTTGTCATGCCCACAGGTTTGTCGAGCAAGAGCACACCATGCACAGGAATGCGCTTGCGTTTGACGGCTTGATTCATGGCTTGAAAATTTCGGCAGACTTACGGCTCATCTGCATCTTTGGCGCGGCTGGCATTGGCTTCATCGATGAGTTTTGATAAAGCAGAACCACGCGAAGTCGATGTGTCATGCACAAAATGCAGCTCAGGCAGAGTATGGATGGAAAGGCGCTTGCCTAGCTGATTGCGCAGAAAACCTGCAGCTGTCTTGAGTCCAG
>CAIQLE010000399.1 GCA_903872555.1 uncultured bacterium | reverse complement strand
TAAAAAGGCAGCAACATGCAAAAGCCAGTCAAACCGCCCATGACGCAAGAAAAAAATCCTATGCCATTAACCGTAAACAGTGAGAGCATCAGAGCAGCCGTTGCACCTGCGGCGACGATGCTGTTAGGTATGCGCCAGTAAAACCAGTCATACCAGGCTGCACCTAAAACGACGGGAATCAGACCTGCCATGCTGGCGTAGGGAAGTTCGGTGAGCATCAACAATGTCATCAAAAGCTCCGGTGTAAATCCCGCTACCTGTGGGTAGCGGGTAATGGACTGGCGACAAAAACTTTTGCAACGCAGCCCGGGCATTCAAACGATTATTTGTAGGTCGCTGGAATTTTGGTGCCGATGAAAGTGAATGCTGCATTCAGGTTGGTGCCTATGGTGACAACAGCGCCAACAATGACTGCCGCAATCAGCGCTGCAAGAAGGCCGTACTCGAGTGCCGTGGCACCTTGTTCGTCTGCAAAAAAGTCTTTGATCATGGTTGCCAGAAATTTCATGTGAGTTCTCCATTAAAAAGTGTGGAACCGGTTAACCGGGTCTCAGGCCAGAAGGGTTAAGCTTCTGGTCAAGACACGGCGTTTAACCGACCCTCTGACAAAATGTTGTTTCTTTGTCATTGATTGCAGTGTGGTGTTTGAGATGACAAAACGAAATAGTGCAAATGTACTAAGTATTGTGTCATTTTATTAACAAAATACGGTAGAAACTGGCTTTAAAGCGTAGTGAACGCTGACAAAATGCCCTAAGCCTTTAAAAATATTTGATTTAGTGCAAGTTTTTCAGGCCTCAAAGCTGCCATTGCCAGCGAAAATTCAGCCTAGCCCGGCAAAAATGCCACTCCACAGGACCTGTCCATGAAATCCACTGATTTACGCCGCCCCAAGACCACGACTGAAGCCCCTGCCTGCTGTGGCGGACATGAGCATGACCATGCGCATGCGGCGCCCGCCGAGGACAAGCCATATACAGACCCGGTGTGCGGCATGAAGGCAGCGGCCAATCCTGAGAAATCAGCAGTGCATGAAGGCCAGACTTATTATTTCTGCGGCAAAGGCTGCGTGGAGAAATTCAATGCAGATCCGATGCGCTATCTCGATCCGGTACGCAAGGCAGAACCCACAGGACCGCTGGATGCGATTTACACCTGCCCTATGGATCCGGAGATACAGCAAGTCGGACCGGGTACCTGCCCGATTTGCGGCATGGCACTTGAACCTATGCTCGCCACCTTAGAAGAAGACACCAGCGAGCTCGACGATATGACGCGCCGCTTCTGGTACAGCCTGGCGCTGTCGATTCCCTTGCTGTTGCTGGCCATGGGCGAGCTCATAGGACTGGATTTCAATGCCATGCTGGGTCACAGCGGCAACGCCTGGCTGCAAGGCTTGCTCGCAACACCGGTTGTGTTGTGGTTTGGCTGGCCGTTTCTGGAGCGCGGTGCGCAATCATTCCGCTCTGGTAATCTGAATATGTTCAGTCTGATTGCTGTCGGTGTGATGGCGGCATGGCTGTTCAGTGCGGTCGGCTTATTATTTCCAGAGGTTCTGCCTGAAGCATTCAAGATGCATGGTATGCC
>CAIQLE010000398.1 GCA_903872555.1 uncultured bacterium | reverse complement strand
CTGTTCAAGATTCGTGTATGGCAATCGGCAAATTGTGAATCGCCACTTATTACTTCATCGAACAATCAACATTCATCGCTGATTACCCCCCTTGCCTTGCATATCTTTCAGTAAATCTCTGCAATTTTCTTTTTTCTCCTCAGTTTGAATGTGATTCCTGTTTGATGAATGCCGCTGGCTGATGAAGTATTGAACTTGGCACAAAGTTTGCGGTTGCGAACCAATCCACAAACAACAGTGGATCGATGAATCTGATTGATCTATACAAGGGAGTTTTACATGAAGCGCATCTATCCCCGCCGTGCGAAATCGGCAGCACAGGGTTTTACTTTGATTGAATTAATGATCGTTGTTGCGATCATCGGTATTTTGGCTGCGGTGGGCATACCTGCATATCAGGATTACACAGCGAAGGCGCGTATTTCTGAAGGCCCGAGTCTGGCAACACCGGCTATGACAGCCTTAGGCGTGGCATGCAGCGACGGCACCATGACCACACGCGGTGCCAATCTCACCCATGATGATCTGGGATTACCTGCCGCCAATACCATCACCGGCAATGGTGTCATCTCTGTCGCTGTCACTGGCCAGAGCGCTACTGCGGCGCAGATCACGATCACTTATAACGGCACGATTCCCGGCGTGACAGCTGGACAGACCGTGGTCTATCAAGGCACTTGTGCTCCCGGCTCTGGCATGACCTGGGCTATTGATGCCGGCAGCACTGTAGCGGCTAGATTGCGTCCGAAAACATGATGGAATAAGTAGGGAGTATGAAAATAAAACAGGGAGCCTAGGCTCCCTGTTTTATTGTGCTGCCATCGCTGTTATGAAGGCCGCACGGAATTAATACTTCTTACAACACAGCCTTCAGCAAACGCCCCATCTCGGATGGATTACGCGTCACCTTAATACCGCAAGCATCCATAATTTCGAGCTTAGCCTGTGCTGTATCAGCACCGCCTGAAATCAGCGCACCTGCGTGACCCATACGCTTGCCCGGTGGAGCTGTTACGCCAGCGATAAAGCCGACGACAGGCTTTTTCATATGATCTTTAATCCAGTGCGCCGCATTCGCTTCGTCAGGACCGCCGATCTCGCCGATCATGATGACGGCATCAGTATCCGGATCGTCATTGAACATGCGCATGATATCGATGTGCTTCAAACCATTGATAGGATCGCCACCAATACCTACCGCCGATGATTGCCCTAAACCCAGAGCCGTCAGCTGACCTACCGCTTCGTAAGTCAGGGTGCCGGAACGCGACACCACACCGATGCGGCCTTTTTTGTGAATATGGCCGGGCATGATGCCTATCTTGATTTCATCCGGTGTAATCAGGCCCGGGCAGTTCGGTCCCAGCAGCAAGGTCTTGCTGCCCGATTTGGCCATGCGGTCTTTGAGTGCCAGCATGTCGCGCACTGGAATGCCTTCGGTGATGCAGATTGCCAGATCGAGTTCAGCTTCGACAGCTTCCCAGATGGCATCTGCAGCGCCTGCAGGCGGCACATAAATCACTGACACATTCGCGCCCGTGTTGGCCTTGGCTTCACGCACATTGGCGTAAATTGGTATGCCTTCAAAATCTTCGCCCGCTTTTTTAGGATTAACGCCAGCGACGAAACAATTTTGGCCATTCGCATAATCGCGGCACATACGGGTGTGAAATTGTCCCGTCTTGCCGGTAATGCCCTGTGTGATGACCTTAGTATCTTTATTGATCAGGATAGACATGATTCTTCCTTGCGCGATTATTTACCGTTAGCGGCTGCAACAACTTTTTGTGCAGCTTCTTCCATGGTGTCAGCCGAGATAATGGGCAGACCTGAGTCGGAGAGCATCTTCTTGCCTATGTCTTCGTTGGTGCCCTTCATGCGCACGACCAGCGGCACATTCAGCGAAACAGCACGCGAAGCAGTAATGACGCCTTCTGCAATCACATCGCAACGCATGATGCCACCGAAGATATTGACGAGTATGGCTTTCAGATGCGGATTCTTCAGCATGATCTTGAATGCTTCAGTGACCTTCTCTGCGGTTGCGCCACCGCCCACGTCCAGAAAGTTGGCGGGTTCACCATCAAAAAGTTTGATGGTGTCCATGGTCGCCATGGCCAGACCTGCGCCATTCACCAGACAGCCGATATTGCCGTCGAGGGAGATATAGGCCAGATCAAATTTCGAGGCTTCGATTTCAGCCGGATCTTCTTCATCCAGATCGCGATAGGCAACGATCTCCGGGTGACGGTACAAGGCATTCGCATCAAAATTGAATTTCGCATCCAGCGCGATCACTTTACCGCTGCCGGTCAGAATCAATGGATTGATTTCAGCGAGTGAAGAATCGGTTTCCCAATACGCTTTGTACAGACCTTGCAGCTGAACCCGCGCATCGGCGATCGATGCTGCAGGCACGCCGATTTTGGCAGCGATGTCGTCAGCTTCCGCATCTTGCAAACCTTTGGCAGGATCAATCGCCACTTTGTGTATCAGCTCAGGATGCTTGTCAGCGACTTCTTCAATATCCATGCCGCCTTCGCTGGAAGCCATCAGCACCACGCGTTGCGAAACACGATCAGTCACCATCGATACATACAGCTCTTTCTTGATGTCAGCGCCTTCTTCTATCAGCAGGCGTCGCACCTTCTGGCCTTCAGGGCCGGTCTGGTGCGTGATCAGCTGCATGCCCAGAATCTGGTTCGCATACTCTCTGACCTGATCGAGTGATTTAGCCACCTTCACGCCACCACCCTTGCCACGTCCACCGGCATGAATCTGCGCCTTGACGACCCAGACCGAACCGCCCAGTGTTTCAGCCGCTTTGACGGCTTCATCCACGTTCATGCATGGAATGCCGCGAGGTACGGTGACACCGTATTTTCTTAAAATTTCTTTTCCCTGGTACTCATGGATTTTCATGCAGACTTCTCCCCTCAGTCACGAACGAATGGATATCGAATAATGTCAGTTCAGGATGGCTTAACCGGCTGAATAATCCAGCGCGGGTAATACTTCTCTACAGCAGGCCCATCACGGCGCAAGGCATGGCAACGGTCAAGCTGAAATGGCGGCTGTGCTGTTTCATCGTCTTCAGCACCATCACGGGTCGGCAGCACATCACCGGCAAAGGCCTGAATCGTTGCTGTCGGCAGGATTCCTGCCAGTTCGGTCAGATGGGTGCATCCTTCCGTGCCGGCGAGTCGCTCACGCAGAGCCTGACGAAAGCCTTTCATCAGGTTCAGACCTATGAGTCGTTTGTAGGCCGGGCCTATGGTGTTGCAATAGCCGGGATAAGGCACGGCATCGGACACGGCGTCGGCATCGACGATATTTAATTGGGTATCTACGGTGATGCGCAGCCATAGATCATGGATGGCTTCATTGGGTGCACGACTGCCGGATGCCAGTTCAACAATCCGAGGCTTGGTATCGGTAATACGGGTATCAATGTCCCACAAGCCGTCTTCACGCTCGAAAGCCTGTGCCTGAATGCTGCGGATATGCCGCGGCGCACGGGGAGATTTCGGAGCAGGCAGGGACATAAATGGATGGGCGCTTGGGCTGCCGGATTGGCTCGCGCTGAATTATCAGTTGTGCAGCCTGTCGCAGTTTCTACGACTGGTGCCGCTTTTGCGGCGCTGCAAAGCTGTCGCAGTTTATCACAGGCGATAGCCGGTTTGAGGCTAGATCGAGTCCAATTCGGGCTGAAAAGCCATCTGAGCTTGCTTGATTGAGCTGATTAACTCAGCCAGATTCAGATTCAGTCTGGCTTAGTCTAGGTCAGTCAGGCTCTGTTTCAGCTTTTTTGGCGCGGCGCATGGTGGTCTGTATGGCTGAATGTGAAAAACCACGCTGTTGCAGAAAGCGCATTTGCTTTGCGGCTTGGGCTGCATCGAGAGCTGGTGTGCCGAATTTTCTTTGCCAGACTTGCCAGGCACGCTCGTCTTCATCAGCCAGCAAGGTGGATTTTTGGCTGGCGACGGTTGCTTCATCCAGACCATGCTGCTGCAGCTCATACACAATGCGCGAGCTGCCAAATCGTGAGGCGCGACGATGCACGAGTGACTCGGCAAAGCGCGCTTCAGACATAAAGTTCATAGCCAGCAGCCAATCAAGAACGGCTTCAACATCATCGCCTTCTTCTGCATGGCGCTGCAGCTTACGCGCCAGCTCCTGACGACTGTGCTCACGCGCCGCCAGATAACGCAGCGCGCGAGCCTTGAGACTGGGTTTGGGACGAGGCACGGAAAGTCAGTGGAAAAGGCAAACTGCCCTTTCCGCCTTCATATCACTGCTTATTCTTCAGCAATGGCTTTGGCCTCAGCACCCGGCTTGCCCTCGGCAGCAGCCTTGGCTTCAGCGGATGCCTTACCGCCCTTGCGGGTAGTTGTAGCCTCGGCTGCAGCGGCACTGACTGGCAGGGGCGGCAGTGAAGGTACGCCAAGGTGGGCGCGCACTTTGTTCTCAATTTCGTGCGAGAGTTCAGGACGCTCTTTCAGATAGATACGCGCATTGTCCTTGCCCTGACCTATGCGTTCGCCGTTATAGCTGTACCAGGCACCGGATTTCTCGACAATCTTCGCATCTGAACCAATATCAAGAATCTCACCTTCGCGCGAAGTACCTGCGCCATACAGAATATCGAAGTGCGCTTCACGAAATGGCGGCGCCACCTTGTTCTTGACGACCTT
>CAIQLE010000397.1 GCA_903872555.1 uncultured bacterium | reverse complement strand
TCGGCCATGTCAGAACGTAGTGCCAAGCGCAGCTGATCATGCTGAAGCATAAAAAAAGCGAACCTGAGGGTTCGCTTTTTTTATGCCTGTGACAGTTGTCGAATCGCTAGCTAGCGCGACAGATTGTCGCTTCAGATACTTTCAATGGGTCGGTAGCCCAGCACGGAAGAAATATCGTTCGCGGTGGCGATCAGGTCTTCCATCCATTCATCCTTAAGCCTGTCGGCAGGTGCAGAGATAGAGAGGCCGGCGATCAGTCGGCCACCGTCGTCACGAATGCCCGCTGCCATACAGCGCACGCCGAGTTCGAGTTCTTCATTGTCACGCGCATATCCACGCGCCCTGACCAGTGATAGTTCGCGCTCGAGCTTGGTGAGGTCGGTGATGGAATTCTTGTTATGTCCTGCAAGACCGGTGCGGGTAGCGTAAGAACGCACCAGTTTGCTGTCGTCGGCCGAGAGGAAGAGCTTGCCTATGGAAGTCAGGTGCAGCGGCGCACGGCCACCGATGGCGCGCACAACCTGCATGCCAGAACGTTCTGAAAAAGCGCGATCAATGTAGACAATCTCGTCACCCTGCCGCACGGAGAGGTTCACCGTTTGCTGGGTGTTGCGGTGCAATGACTGCATATAAGGCAGGGCCGCTTCACGGACGTTGAGGCGGCTTTTGACGATATTACCCAGTTCCAGCAGGCGCATGCCAAGCCGGTAACTGCCAGGCTCGGCACGGTCGACGAAGCGCTTGGCCACCATGTCATTCAAGATACGGTGCGCTGTAGAAGGGTGCAGGCCGGTGGTGCTGGATAACTCTTTCAGACTGACGGGATCAGGGTAGCTGGCCAATGCATCAAGTAAGGTCATCATGCGCTCTATCACCTGGATAGAGGTTTTGTCGCTGGTGGCTGGGGAATCGGGTTTCATGGTGAGTATGGTGCGATGCAGTATCTAGGTTATACCACAATGCGAAACGCGATCACAAGCGCCTGACCAAAGATTTGGCCTGCTTGCGCGAATATATTTCATCCCTCCGAACAGTGCTGTTAGGCCTGCAAAGCGAAGATAATTCAATTCATTAAAAAACTGCTCTCTCATAGGGAATTTCATGCGTGTCGGACTGCTTGTGACCTGCCTGGTAGATGTAATGCGCCCCGAAATCGGCTTTTCAACTCTGAAGCTGCTGGAGGCAGCGGGCTGTGAGGTTGTCGTCCCCGACAATCAGACCTGCTGCGGTCAGCCAGCTTACAGCGGCGGCAATCGCGATGCGGCGCGTGAACTGGCGGTGAAATTCCTGAATGAGTTCGAGGGCTTTGACTACATCGTCATTCCTTCCGGCTCTTGCGGCGGGACTGTGAAGACGCATTACGATGACATTTTGGCAGGCCATCCTGCTGAACTGGCACGCTATGCGCGCATCAAGGAACGCGTCTATGAGCTGACTGATTTTTTAGTCAATGTCGCTAAGCTGGATAAGCTGCCTGCGAGCGCTAAAGATAGCTTCAAGGGGTCGGTGACCTATCACGATTCCTGTTGTGGTCTGCGTGAGCTGGGAGTACAGAGCCAGCCGCGTGAATTGCTGGCCAAACGTGAAGGCGTGCATCTGACTGAAATGGAGCAGGCGCGAGCCTGCTGCGGTTTTGGCGGTACCTTCGCTGTCAAATACGGCGATATTTCAACCGCTATTGTTGATGAAAAATGTGAACACATTCACGCCAGTGGTGCCGATGCCGTAGTGCTCGGTGATCTGGGCTGTATGCTGAATATCGAAGGCCGGCTGCGCCGCACAGGTGACCATACAACCCGTGTGCTGCACGTGGCACAAGTACTTGCAGGAGACGCATGATGCAAATTCAGTCTATGCACTTTAAAGCGCGCGCCGGCCAGAAGCTAGCGGATCAGCGACTGCAGCAAAATCTGAAAAAACTGTCGACCAAATTTGTCACGGGTCGTGCTACCGCGATCACGGAGCTGGATGATTTTGAAGCGACACGTGATGCAGCTGTGGAGTTTCGCACACGCGCCATCGAAAACCTCGATGTGTGGCTGGCGACCTTCGAAAAAGAAGCGACGCGCCGTGGTGCTACTGTGCTGTATGCGGAAACTGCAGAACAGGCTTCCAAACTGGTGGTGCAGATAGCGCAGAAGCATGCGGTTAAAAAAGTCATCAAATCCAAATCCATGGTGTCGGAAGAGATGCAGCTCAACAGCGCACTCGAAGCAGCAGGCATTACGCCTATAGAAACGGATCTGGGCGAATACATACTGCAGATCAATGACAATGAAGCGCCATCGCACATCATTGCGCCCGTCGTTCACAAGGACAAAGAAGAGATCGCAGAGCTGTTTGCCAGAGTGCACAACAAACCGATATTGACGGATATTCCTGAAATGACCCGTGAGGCGCGTGAAATTCTGCGCCCCCATTTTCTGTCCGCCGAAATGGGCGTCACTGGTGGTAATTTCATCATTGCTGAATCTGGCTCTGTCGCCGTCGTGACGAACGAAGGTAATGAAGGCATGTGTACGATCATGCCGCCTAAAGTGCACGTGGTGGTCACGGGTATTGAGAAGGTGCTTCCGACTTTGTCTGATCTGGCCACCATCATGCGCCTGTTGCCGCGATCGGCCACTGGACAGTCCATCTCGAATTATTTTTCGCTCCTGACCGGTCCGCGCGCCAGCGACGAACAAGACGGTCCTGAGCATATGTATTTTGTGCTGGTGGATGCAGGCCGTACTAGTCTGGTCGGTTCAGAGTTTGAAGAGATGCTGCGCTGCATACGTTGTGGCGCCTGCATGAATCATTGCCCGGTCTATCAAAAAATTGGTGGCCACAGCTATGGCTGGGTCTATCCCGGCCCTATGGGCAGTGTGCTGACGCCTTCTTATATGGGTGTTGAGAATGCGATGGACTTGCCTCAGGCATCGACGCTGTGCGGCGAATGTCATGTGGTGTGTCCGGTGAAGATTCCCTTGCCTGATCTCTTGCGCAAATTACGTGAAAAGCAATTCGATAAAGGATTGCGCCCAGGTTTCGAGTATCTGGCCTACGCAGGCTGGGCTTTTGTCAGCAAGCGGCCCAGACTGTATCGCTTCGCGACCCGTATGGCTGCACGTATGCTGAAGCTTTGGGGTGGCAGTAGTCGTCTGATCCATGGATTGCCTCTGGCGCGTGGTTGGACGGATAATCGCGATATGCCAGCGCCTTCAGGTAAGACTTTCACTGAAATGTACCGAGACCGATCATCATCCTAAGCCATGTCCAATAGCAAGCAGACCGACGATATTCAGGCCGTCAGCCAGTTCAAAAGTAAAAGCGGTCTGAAGCGGATTTTTTCCGCCGTCTTCTATTCCATCGCCGGATTTAAGGCCGCCTGGAGAAATGAGCACGCATTCCGTCAGGAGTTGGTACTGGCATTGCCGGGCATCGTGATTGCCTTGCTGTTGCCGGTATCGGGTCTGGAACGCATCGCATTGATCGGTGTCTTGATACTGGTGCTGGTGGTCGAATTGCTGAATTCTGCGATAGAAGCGGTGGTGGATCGCGTTTCACTCGAACACAATCCACTTTCAAAAAATGCGAAAGATTTTGGCAGCGCGGCAGTCATGCTGTGCCTGCTGTTCGCGCTGCTGACCTGGGCCGTGATTCTCAGGCCCCTGTTCTGATTATTGTCCCGGGCTGCTGAACTCTGCATGCACCGCGTTGACGGCTTTGACGACTTCATCAGATAACTTGATGGCATAGGCATCAATGTCATAGGCCAGCTGTTCTATGCTGGTGGCACCGATGATGGTCGAGGCGACAAACCAGCGCGTATAACACCATGCCAGTGCCAGCTCTGTCACGCTCATGCCATTGTCTTTGGCAATTTCCATATAGCGCTTGGTTGCTTCGATCACGCGCGGACGCAAATAACGCGGACTCCAGTTGGGCGGGAACAGAGTCAGACGGCCATCCGCTTGCGGGTTTTCTATGTATTTACCCGTGAGCTGGCCAAATGCCAGTGGGCTGTAAGCAAGCAGGCCCACATCTTCACGATAGCAGGTTTCATCCAGTCCGCTTTCAAAGGCGCGGTTGGCCAGATGATAGGCATTTTGTATCGATACAATCCGTGGCAAGCCCATGGTCTGTGCGTGATAAATGAATTCCGACACGCCCCAGGCGCTTTCATTCGAGACGCCTATGTGGCGGACTTTGCCTTCAGCGATCAATTCCTGCAGTGCTTCCAGTGTCTCTTGAATGGCAACGCAAGGACGCTCATTATCTGGATTGAAAAACAACTGCCCGAATACAGGCACGTTTCGGCTAGGCCAGTGCAACTGGTAGAGATCGATATACTCTGTTTGCAGACGCTTCAGGCTGGCATCAATGGCAGCACGTATATTTTTACGGTCAAAATTATTTTCACCATTGCGTATCCAGCTCATGGCGCGCGATGGTCCGGCAATTTTGGTTGCCAGTACGATGTCTTCGCGACGGCCTGTTTTTTTTATCCAGCTGCCGATGATGCGTTCGGTTTCGCCTGTAGTTTCCGCGCGCGGCATGACCGGATACATTTCAGCGGTATCAATGAAATTGATGCCGCGCTCAAGTGCATAGTCGAGCTGGCTGTGTCCTTCAGCCTCTGTATTTTGTTCACCAAAAGTCATGGTGCCCAGACAAATTTTCGATACCTTCAGATCGCTGCCACCAAGTTGAATCATGTCCATACGTGTCTCCGGAATTAAAGCCATTAATTTTTTTATGGTTAATGCGTTTTCAGCGCAGCGGCACATTCACGAACCAATGCCGGGCCGCGATAAATCAGACCTGTGTAGAGCTGTACCAGGCTCGCACCTGCCTGCATTTTTGCTTTGGCATCTGCACCTGAGAGTATGCCACCGACACCGATGATGGGCAGTGCATTGCCCAGTTCCTGATGTAATGCAGCGATTACCTGGTTCGATGCTTCCAGCACGGGCGCGCCGGAGAGGCCGCCGGCTTCTTCTGCATGTGCCATGCCTTGCACAGCAGCACGGCTGATGGTGGTGTTGGTGGCGATCACGCCATCGATCTTGTGACGTAATAATGCTTCGGCAATCGACTTGATTTGTTCAGTGTCGAGATCCGGTGCAATTTTCAAGGCCAGTGGTACATAACGTCCATACTTGTCAGCGAGCTTAGTCTGCGTCTGTTTTAAACGTGAGAGCAAATCATCCAGCTCTGAGGCTTGTTGCAGCTGCCTCAGGTTCTTGGTGTTGGGAGAGGAGATGTTCACCGTGACATAGGCTGCATAGGGATACACCTTTTCCAGACAGTGCAGATAGTCCTCGGTGGCACGCTCTATCGGCGTGTCTACATTCTTCCCTATGTTTAAGCCCAAAATGCCTTGCTGCTCCTGATAGAAGCGCGAGGCCTGTACATTGTTTACAAAGGCATCAACGCCGCCATTATTGAAGCCCATACGATTGATGATGGCTCGGGCTTGTGGCAGGCGGAACATGCGTGGTTTAGGATTGCCTGCCTGTGCGCGTGGTGTCACAGTACCGATTTCAATGAAGCCAAAGCCGAGTGCGGCCAGACCATCAATATAGGCGCCATCTTTATCGAGCCCGGCAGCCAGACCTACAGGATTGGGAAACTTCAGACCCATGACTTGTCTGGCATCAGGCTCTGCCTTGGGCAGCAACTGAGTCAATCCCAGACTGGCAGCGGTACGCAGCGAGGGCAGTGTCAGGTTATGGGCGGTTTCTGCATCCAGCGAAAAAAGCAGAGGGCGGGCAAGCGAGTAGAGGAAATGATCAGACACG
Organism: uncultured bacterium; assembly: GCA_903872555.1. Taxonomy (GTDB): domain Bacteria; phylum Pseudomonadota; class Gammaproteobacteria; order Burkholderiales; family Burkholderiaceae_D; genus Pernthalerella. The sequence continues at coordinate 2,803 of CAIQLE010000397.1, read as the reverse complement.
GAATTTTCAGCCTAGATGGCGCGCAGAAGTTGACAGCCCGACCATTGTAACCGTGCTCAACATTCTGGTATCAGCAGGGATGGCAAGCCGATGGCAAGAAGAAGCTTGAATGTTCTGAGTCAGCCAGCCGCGATGCAGCCCGTTCAGAATCAGGCGTGATTCAGGCCTGATCAGCGAGTGGACCCCAATGGCCGTTACGTAAAGCTTCGATCGGTTGAAAATTCACTTTGTAGCGCATCTTCTCGCTCTCGGTGATCCAGTAGCCCAGATACACATAGGGCATCTTGAGCTGGCGCGCCTGATCAATTTGCCATAGTACGTTGTAGGTACCTAGGCTGGCCTTGGGTAGGTCAGGATCGAAGAAGGTATAGACCGATGAGAGACCGTCATCCAGCACATCAATGATGCTGACCATGCGCAGGGTGCCCCCGGGTTCGCGGAAATCGACCAGCCGCGTATTGACCTTACTCTGCAAGAGAAACTGCGCGTACTGATCGCGGCTGTCCTGATCCATGCCGCCGCCGGAATGGCGGGTTGCCTGATACCGCAGATAGAGCTCGTAGTGTTCGTGGCTATAGGCCAGCCGCGAGACTGAACTTACAAGCTGTCCGTGCTGTTTCCAGGCCCGGCGCTGACTACGCGTTGCATTGAAATGCGCCACATCCACGCGCACCGGGGTGCAGGCCTGACAGCCATCGCAATAGGGACGGTAGGTGAAAATGCCGCTGCGGCGAAAGCCGTTCTTGACCAGTTCTGAGTAAACATCGGCATTGATCAGGTGTGAAGGCGTGGCCACCTGCGAGCGCGCCTGTCTGTCATCCAGATAGCTGCACGGATAGGGTGCCGTCGCATAGAACTGCAGCGTGGAGAAGGGCAGATCTTTGAGGTGAGTCATAGGATGAAATTTACACCGATCGGGCAGGATCACGCAAAGCTTTGTTGTCGGATCCTGCGCTTTTTTAATCGGCTTCAAACAAGGGTTTGGGCGTCCAGTCTGTGATGGGTGGCCGTTCCGTGGCGGATTTCATTTTTGCGAGAAAAGCAGGGCGCGGCATAGGGCTGGCTCCGAGTGAGGCCAGATGCGAGGTCTCCTGCTGGCAGTCAATCAACTCAACCTGCTCTGATTTCAGAAAATGCACCAGATAAGCCAGTGCAATTTTCGATGCATCTGTCCTGCGGGCGAACATGGATTCACCGTAAAACATGCGCCCTATGCATACCCCGTAGGCACCGCCGACCAGTTCGCCATCTAGCCAGAGTTCAGCGGAGTGAGCATAACCAAGCGCATGCAGTTCGCAATATCCCTGAATGATCTGATCTGAGATCCAGGTACCGGAACTGGTGGCGCGTGGGCCGGCGCAGGCTTGCATAACCTCAGGGAAGGCGCTGTCGAATCGTATTTGCCAGCGGCCGTTTTCGCGCAGGCTGCGATCAATTTTTTTCAGGGTCTTGTGCAGGCTGTGTGAGACGCGAAATTGATCGGTGGCTAACACCATGCGTGGGTCGGTGCTCCACCAGAGTATGGGTTGCTTTTCAGAGAACCAGGGAAAGATACCGTTTTTATAAGCCGCCAGCAGCCTGGCCGCCGATAAGTCTCCGCCAGCCGCCAGCAACCCCGGCGCGCCATCAGCTTGCGTCAGGGCCGATTCGGCGGGTGGAAAGGGGGTATTCAGTTCTAGCCAGGGGATGCTCATATTCACCAATTCGGATCATTAAAATGCACGTCTAGGGTGCGTTATATTTTAAGAAATTTTATTTATCTGAAAAACTCTATTAAATACAGCAACTTAAAATTCAATCGCCCGAGCACCAAAAGGGAACAAAAATTGCTTAAGGGCAGGCTCCTTAATCTAATAACGCACTTAAACGGGGAGTAACTCATGGATTCATTCCGCAGCGGCGCGGATACTTTGTTTATCCTGCTCGGCGCCATCATGATCCTGGCCATGCATGCGGGCTTCGCATTTCTGGAACTGGGCACGGTACGCAAAAAAAATCAGGTGAATGCGCTGGTAAAAATATTAGTCGATTTTGCGGTCTCGACTATTGCTTACTTTTTTGTGGGATACAGCATTGCCTATGGCGTGAACTTTTTTAGCAGCGCTGAGGTGCTGACTGAAAAGAGCGGTTTCGAGATGGTGAAATTTTTCTTCCTGCTCACTTTTGCCGCCGCCATTCCAGCCATCATTTCTGGTGGTATTGCAGAGCGCGCGCGCTTTCACCCTCAACTGGTAGCAACTGCTTTGCTGGTCGGTCTGGTCTATCCGTTTTTTGAAGGCATCGCATGGAACCAGCGCTTCGGCATTCAGGCATGGCTGGAGTCCAGCTTTGGCTCGCCCTTCCATGACTTTGCCGGGTCAGTGGTGGTGCATGCCGTTGGTGGCTGGGCAGCGCTTCCTGCCGTTATCCTGTTGGGCTCGCGTCGCGGTCGTTACACCAAGGACGGCGGCGTTTCGGCGCATCCGCCTTCGAGCATTCCCTTTCTCGCGCTGGGCGCATGGATACTGGCTGTGGGGTGGTTTGGTTTCAATGTCATGAGCGCACAGACTCTGGACAAGATGAATGGACTGGTGGCCATGAATTCACTCATGGCCATGGTAGGCGGTACGCTGGTGGCCGTAGTCATGGGTAAGAATGATCCTGGTTTTGCTTATAACGGTCCGCTGGCAGGATTGGTCGCTGTGTGTGCAGGTTCCGACCTGATGCATCCCCTCGGGGCCTTGCTGACAGGTGGCATTGCAGGCTTTATTTTTGTTGCGATGTTCACGCTGACGCAAAATCGCTGGAAGATTGATGACGTGCT
>CAIQLE010000396.1 GCA_903872555.1 uncultured bacterium | reverse complement strand
CTTCACTGACTTCGAACTGCCGCCCGCCCGGCGTTTTACTCATAGAGAATTCGCACTGGGTGCAGGCGAAGCGACGATAATTTTCTTTCACCACACCACCGCAATTCGGGCACGGCGTTGTCAGCGTTGCATAGTCACCGGGTATGGTGTCATTGTCATATTCTTTGGCGCGCTTGACGATGGTCTGGGTCATCTGCGCGATTTCGCGCATGAATTCCTCACGGCTGATATGACCGCGTTCCATTTGCGAGAGCTTGAACTCCCAGCCGCCTGTCAGTTCCGGCGCGGTCAGTTCTGAGACACCTAGGCCGCGCAAGAGCGTCATGAGCTGGAAAGCTTTGGCGGTGGGAATCAGTTCACGCGCTTCGCGCACCAGATATTTTTCATTCAGCAGACCTTCAATGATGGCAGCACGTGTGGCGGGTGTACCCAGACCTTTGCCGGCCATCGCTTCGCGCAACTCTTCATCATCGACCAGCTTGCCTGCACCTTCCATCGCCGACAGCAGGGTGGCTTCAGAGTAGCGCGCAGGTGGTTTAGTCACCAGTCCGTGGGCATCGACTTTGTCGGTCTTGACCTTTTCATCCTTGGCCACCGGCACCAGCGTGCCACTGGTCTCGCCATCCTTGCCTGCCTGCTCGGCCGCTTCCTTGCCATAGACTGCGAGCCAGCCCGGCGTGGTCAGAATCTTGCCTTCGGTTTTGAACTGATGGCCAGAGACTTCGGTATAACGCGTTGTGACCAGGTATTCAGCTGCGGGGTAGAACACCGCGAGGAAGCGGCGCACTACTAAGTCATACAGTTTTTGTTCAGGTTCCGACAGGCTCTTAGGGAATTGCGTGGTCGGGATGATGGCAAAGTGATCGCTGATCTTCGTGTTGTCGAAGATGCGTTTATTCGGTTTGACCCAGTTGTTCTTCAGGATCTGCGCAGCGAAGGGCTGATAATTATTACCTTCCTTCAGCGTATCCATGGTCTCTTTGACGGTTGCCAGATAATCTTCCGGCAGATGGCGTGAGTCCGTACGCGGATAGGTCAGCACCTTGTGCCGTTCATACAGTGCCTGTGCCAGACCGAGCGTATTTTTTGCAGAGAAACCGAAGCGTGCATTGGCTTCGCGCTGCAAGCTGGTCAGATCAAACAGCGCCGGCGCCATCGAGGTGCTGGGCTTGGATTCTTCGCTGACGATACCTTGCTTGTTGCGACAAGCCGCCACGATGGAATCAGCGGCAGCTTTGCTCCACAAACGCTCAGCACGTCTTTCGGGATCGGTTTCATCTTTCTTGAATTTTGTGTCCAGCCAGCGACCTTCATACACGCCTGCGGCACAAATGAAATCGGCGCGCACTTCCCAAAAATCACGCGACACGAATTTTTTGATTTTTTCTTCGCGCTCAACCACGATGGACAGCGTCGGTGTTTGTACCCGGCCCACCGTCGTCAGATAGAAACCACCTTCTTTAGAGTTGAAGGCTGTCATGGCGCGCGTGCCGTTGATGCCGATCAGCCAGTCGGCTTCACTGCGGCAGCGAGCTGCATCTGCCAGCGGCAACATCTCGTTGTCTTCACGCAGTTGCGCAAAGGCTTCGCGTATGGCGCCCTGCGTCATTGATTGCAGCCATAGCCGTTTGATCGGCTGCTTGGCTTTGGCGTACTGAACAATCAAACGGAAAATTAATTCACCTTCGCGGCCCGCGTCACAGGCATTGATCAGGGCGCCGACATCTTTGCGCTTGATCAGCTTATTCAGCAACTTCAGGCGCGATTCGGTTTTTTGTATGGGATTGAGCGCGAAGTAGGGCGGAATCATGGGCAAGTTCGCGAACGACCACTTGCCACGTTTAACGTCATGTTCCTCGGGAGCAGCAATCTCGACCAAATGGCCGACAGCCGATGAGAGTACATAATCATCTGATTCGAAATACTCATCGTGCTTGGTGAAGCCGCCGATGCTCTTCGCGATGTCGTTCGCGACAGAGGGCTTCTCGGCAATGATGAGCGTCTTGGTCATGGTCAATCCGGTTGGGGTAGCGGGCCTGCCTTCGGTCACGTCTTACTTATTAGTAAGCGGAAGAGCCGAATTTTTGGCAACTATGGGCTAAATGCGGGCAATGATAAGCGGGTTATCGAAAAGTCCGCAAGTTGGATGATGCAGATAGGCGATCCGAAAACCGCGCTAAATCAATGATAGACGGGGGTGCCGACATCTTCGTCGTCGGCAAAAAGCTCGTCAAACATGAGGCTGTCAGGCTCTTTACCCTGACTCCAGAGCACCATGAGCACGATGACTTTCAGTTTGTCCAGAGGGAAGGGAGATTCGTTGACCGCACAGGCGCGTTCGATCACGATTTCTCTTTGCACGGCATCGATCACGTTGGCGGAAGCCAGAAATTCTACAAAACCTAACGCCGCGGTGCCCAACAAATCATATTCCCTGTCAGCGTAGACGCGCGAACCAAAAGAAAAAGCGGTCTGGTGGGCTTGCTGACTAAATAACTCATTAGTAGTGTCGGCGAGATCGGTCAACCAACCGAGTGCCTTGGAAATTTCTTCTTCTTCAAAACCAACCGCCGATAGCTTTTTCGCCAATGCTGCCGAATCTGGGCAGGCATCGGGGCGGTAATAAGTTTCGAACAGATAAACGAGCACT
>CAIQLE010000395.1 GCA_903872555.1 uncultured bacterium | reverse complement strand
GGGAAACTCTGATTTGATGAGATTGCAGCGTCCATGGTAAAGGGTGTGGGCGCGGCGTGATTTTTCCAACGCAGTGATCGTCACTTCACCGGTGCCGCGGTTGAGTGCGAAATCAATGAACTCGATCATGTCATCCACCATCAGCTGCTTATAGGCGATGGCGCCTTTGACATGCGCCTCGCTGATCTTGGTAGCGAAGTTTGTCCTGCCTATCATAGTCAACACAAAGCTGGTCATGCGTGTTTCCTGATTGACTTCGATGCGCAGTGTGTCGCTGTCATGGGTATCAGGATTGATCGGTACCCAGCTGCCAAGATAAATAGGCATCCAGCCTTTGCAGCCATAGTTCAGCACTTCCGTGGGTGCAGCAGTGGCGCTGTTCACAGCCGCACCCGTTAGGAAAAGTGCGAGCAGAAGGGGGTGGATGCGCGGTGTCAGGCGAGCCGAATGACGCGGTTTCAGATTATTCTTCAGGCTATGCATGAGGCTTAATGCTTTGATTTTATTTTGAATTTTTTTGAGCTGTGGTTTCAGGATATTGTGCATATTTTCTCCACGATGCTGTCGAACTTGCAGGGTTTTATTTGGCCAGTGCGACCGATTTTACCTGCACCCAAACCTCATCTCCCTTTTTTAGATCTAGCTCTGCGAGCGATCGATGAGTCACGCGCGCCAGTAAGGCCGTATCGTCGACCAGTACGCGCACCAGCGCCAGCCCCGGATACTCATCATCCGCAAAGCTATCGAAACGACCCTGCAGACTATTTTGTATGCTGCTGCGGCTGGGTTTGTCACGCGCAAGGCTGACATCTCTGGCCAGGATTCTGACGCGTGCCGGTGTACCCAGCGCCAGTCCCAGATCACGCGTCCAAAGACCGCCACCTGCAAAATCCATGCGTGCCAGATGCCAGGCCTGATCTATGCTGCCCACCTTCGTCTGTATGACCACGCCTGCCTCTTCACCCAATCGTATGGGCAGATCCAGCCGCGACAGGGTTGACGATAATTCACCGCTCGCGAGCACCTTGCCACTATCGAGCACAACAATATGATGCGCCAGCCGTGTCACTTCATCAGGGGAGTGAGTTACGTAAATGATAGGAATCTCTAAGCTCTGTTGCATGCGATCGAGATAGGGCAGGATCTCTTGCTTACGCTGTACATCCAGTGCGGCCAGAGGTTCATCCATCAATAGTAATTGTGGATTGACTGCTAGCGCACGGGCTATGCCTACACGCTGACGTTCACCACCGGACAAGGCGTCGGGCTTGCGATGCAGCAGTGCCCGTATGCCCAGCAGATCAATCACATGATCCAGATCCAGACTCGCAGCCTGCGGTGAACGTTGTCTGCCGTACTGCAGATTGCCCATCACTGAAAGATGTGGAAACAGACTGGCTTCCTGAAATACATAACCGACAGGACGCTGGTGGGCAGGAATACAAACAGATGCAGAGTCATCCTGCCATACCTCGCCATTCACGCTCAGATAGCCTTGCGACGGGCGCTCCAGTCCGGCCAGACAACGCAGCAGGGTGGTTTTGCCGCAGCCTGAAGGGCCAAACAAGGCCGTCACTCCGCGGCCGGGCAGCCTGAGATCGACATCTAAAGAAAAGCCCGGCCAGTTGATGGCGAAGTGTGCTTGTAGGTCAGTGCTTGTATTGGCGATGTGTTTCATCTCAAACGCCTTTGCGCACAGGTGGACGCCAGAAGTGCAGACTCAGCAGCACCAGAAATGAAAAAGCCACCATCACAGCCGCCAGCATATGCGCCTGTTCATACTGCATGGCTTCGACATAGTCGTAGATCTGTATGGAGGCCACGCGGGTCTGACCGGCCATATTCCCGCCTATCATCAGCACAACACCGAATTCACCGACGGTGTGTGCAAAGCTCATCACAGTGGCTGTCATAAATCCGGGCAGGGCCATGGGTACAGCAACCGTAAAAAAAGCATCTATGGGTGAAGCACGCAAAGTTGCTGCGACTTCCATGGGGCGCGTACCTATTGCTTCAAAAGCGTTCTGTAGTGGCTGCACCATGAAGGGCAGGGTATAGAAAACTGAGGCAATGACTAATCCCCAGAAAGTAAACGCCAGTGAGCCTATACCCAGAGCCGCCGTGATGTGGCCGACCCAGCCTTGCGGCCCCATGGCCAGGAGCAGATAAAATCCCAGTACCGTCGGTGGCAGCACCAGAGGCAGCGCAACGATGGCAGCGATCGGCGCTTTCAAGGCGCTGGAGGTGCGCGCCAGCCACCATGCGATGGGCGTACCGATGAGCAGCAGGATCAGGGTAACGATTGTGGATAGCTTGACTGTCAGCAGTAATGCCTGAAGGGCTTCAGACTCGAGTAGCATTTATTTTATTTTTACGTATTTTGCTGCTGCCCGACGCGGGCGGGCAGCATGAAAATCATGGGTGTTTAATCTTGCGTTCCCACCATAATAGAGCTGGCTTTGATTATGGCATAGCATGACTTTCCGATGGCCAAACTAAGGCGATCGACGGAATCGGTTGTAATCTGGGACACGATTTCGGCTCCGCCATCTATCTTGATCAACACATCGGCGTTGACTGCGCCGCGAGTAATGCTAACAACTGATCCTTTGAGCTGGTTTCTTGCGCTGATTTTCATATGGGCTCCTCATGGTGGGTTAAAACTGGCTGAATCATAAATTTTATTTGAATCTTCTATCCAAAAAAAAGCTCCCGTGCACGGGAGCCTTGAACTCATCTATTAAATAAAAAATCAGATGAGGAGAGTAAGATTTTCAAGGCAATCTGTATCCGAACCGTGAAATAATTTTCTTTGCAGTTTCCGATTTCAGATACACCATCAACGCTTGAGCTGCGGCTGATGATTTGCCGTTCTCGAGAAGAAGCGCGTCTTGTTGTATGGAGTCATACATATTGTCCGGAATGATCCATGCCGAGCCGGATTTCAGGGCGCCGTTTTCCTGTACTTGCGACAGGGCGACGAAGCCCAGTTCTGCATTGCCGGAGGACACAAATTGCAGGGTCTGCAAAATATTTTCACCCTGAACCAACTTTGGCCGCATTGCCTCCACAAGATTCAGTTTTTGTAATACCTGAAGTGCCGCAGCGCCATATGGCGCGAGTTTGGGCGAAGCAATGGCGATATGCGAGAAACTTCCGGCCTTTAGCACGGTTCCTGTTGAGTCGATGAAACCAGGCTTAGCTGACCACAATACCAGTCTGCCGACTGCATAAGTAAAACGAGTACCTGATACACCTTTGCCTTCTTTTTCTAATTTCGCTGTAGTCTCGTCGTCTGCCGAAAGTAGTACCTGGAAGGGAGCGCCGTGATGAATCTGGGTATAGAAGGTGCCGGTCGCACCAAAGGACAGATTCACCTTGTGTCCGGTATCTTTTTCAAACTCTGCTGCGATGAGTTTCATTGGCGCGCTGAAGTTGGCGGCGATAGCAGCTGAGATCTCGGCAGCCGATGCAGGATTCGTTAAAGCCAGAGCTGTCAGCAACAACGCAATCCATCTTTTCATATCACATCCTTTTCAGATATCTGCAAGTTAAAATCGGAAGCGCACACCTGCCGCTGTAGTAAAAATATTGTGCTCGTAAATTGATCCTTGCTTTGAGCTCGTGGTCCATGCACTACCTACTGTAGCGTGCGTAAGATCGTTCTCAAACGCAGAGCCGCTGTAGTGCGTGAACACCATGCCGGCGTAGACGTCAGTTCCCTTATAGAGTTTATATATCGCCAGACCTGACAATGCCTGAATTTTGCCACCGAGGTAATGAGAAGCATTGTTTGTGCCGTAGTTATATTTAGGCAGGTCGATCAGGGAATAAGCGGTACCAATATAAAGTTTTTCGTTCAGATCGTAGTCTATGCCCCAATGCCAGGTATTGATGTTGAAGTCTTGTCCTACATAAGCTTTGGATGTTTGAACGGTTTCGCCATAGATGCTATTAATCAGAGTAATGTTGGAATCGGCGGACGGAGCACCAAGGGTAGCCTGCTGAACCCCGGCCTGCATACGCATACTTTCAGTCAGTTTGTATTTAGAGGTCAGTAATAATGCTTTTTGGTTGTAGGCAGTCAAATCAATTACATCGGCCGTGCTCGTATCGACACTGGTTTTCAGCAAGTCTTTAAACTCTTCATACACCAACTGTACTCCAAGTGATCCATTTTCATAGCCAATCACACCAGCGGTACCCTCCGCACCGTGTTTAAGCCCACCGCTGCCGCCAAAGCCATGCATTAAGCCGACATTGATATTGCTGAATTTGTTTGTGTATTTGACGCTGTTGTCGACGCGTCCATTTTCTGAGATGCCGCCACCTCCACCGTATACGCCATTACCAAAAGGCATGAACAGTCCGGCTTTCTGCAACGGTGCATAAGCGTTCATCACATCGAGTATGAAATTATTATTGCGACCGAAGCTTAATCGACCTTTTTCGGTATCGGAAAGACCAATATAGGCCTCCTTTCCAAACAGTTGCCCGTTCAAGGAGCTGGTCGCATATGCAGTCGTCGGATAACGCGAGTTCGCCGACTGATTGTGTGCCTGATCGGTGATCTGACCCGTGATTGGATTAAAAGCTGAATCCAGCAAAATGAAAGCTTTGCGTCCCTCGCCAAGATCGCGGCTGGCACGGATACCCCATGACGAGGTGGACAGCGCACTGTTAAACAAACCCGCCTGATTGGTCATGTTGGATTGTGGGTAGAGTGTTGCGTTGCCATTGCTTCCTTTGTAGACGACTGGCGTCTTCACGCCGCCGGAAATCCAGGGGCCTATTGAAGTAGGCATCTCGCCACTCGGCACCAGCGATTTGCTGGTGTAACCCGCAGACACATCGACGGTACCAAATAACTCTACTTTCAACGTGTCGTTGTTGATTAAGGCGATACCTTGGCCGTCCGACGATGCCTGAGGTGCATTATTTTTAGTGATGCTGTTCTGGTTGATCTGGATGTTCTGATTATTTTGGCTGACTGGAACTTCAACTCTCGCTGGAGCGGCAGGCTGGCTGGCTATTTCCTCAGCCGTGATCGCCATGAACTCATCATATTCTTGTTGATTGATGATCCCTTTTTTTAGCTGCAAGTCGAGCAAGCGCTTGATTGAAGTATCGGCATAAACGCTACCGCTGCAAAGAGTGAGAGCCGCTGCTATGGCTAAGGCAAATTGCTTGCTTGTTTGGTGATTCAATTTCATTTCTGTTCCCTAAAAGCTGGCTTTGTCAAACTGTATTCAAAATATACAATACTTAATTTAGACGTAAATATACCCAACTACATAACGATGGTCAAATAAGGTCCAGCGATATAGTGGGAGCATGTAGTTGAGAAGTTATTTTATTGGCATTAATTGAGGGCATCCCCTTTATGGGTAAATACAAATTCGATCTGTATGCAGAACTGACCGTCCGTGTCGGCGAAGAGATGTTCGCCAATGCCAAGCGTATAGAGCTGCTGCGCCAGATCGATCAGCTGAGTAACCTGACACAGGCCGCCAAGCTCGCCGGTTACAGCTACAAGGGCGCGTGGGATGCTATCGACCAGATGGCCAAGCTCTCAGGCGGGACGCTGATCGACCGTCATGCCGGCGGCAAGGGAGGCGGCCGTACTCAACTCACGGAGCGCGGCAAACAGCTGCTGCGTAATTTCACGCTGATTCAGACTGAGCACCAGCGTTTCATTTCACGTCTCAATAAGCTGGCGAATGGTCTGGCGAATGATTACGCCCTCGAGAATGAGATCGCCATGAAGACCAGTGCCCGCAATCAGTTTGCGGGCATCATCGTGTCCATCGTTCAGGGGCCGGCAAATGATGAGCTGGGCATCATGGTGAATGGCCATCAGTTGATCACGGCTTCGATTACGCATGGAAGCTGTCGCGAGTTGCAGCTGGAGATAGGATCAAAGGTCTTCGCACTCATCAAAGCTTCTTCCGTCATGCTGAGTGCAGATGCAGAGGCTACCGGGCTGACACACAAAAATGATTTTGCAGGAACGGCGCACACCATTATTCCGGGCGCACAGCGCTCAGAAGTGGCGATCATGCTGAATGGCGGCACGGAACTGGTAGCTACGATCGCTAACGATCAAGTAACAAAACTGAAGCTGGAGAAGGGCGACAAAGTGATCGCCAGCTTTGATCCTTCGAATGTGATCATTGGTGTGGCGGCCTGAGTGACTGAAGTGTGCCTTAACGCTTTAACACTCCGACTTTTTTAAAACACGGCCGGCCAGAATCGCTAGTGGCCAGGATATCAGGCGTGTATTTTCAGGCTGGCCCCAGAGTGGTATCAGCATCTGGCCTAATGCCTGCACCGCATCCTCGCCCGTCGCTGTCTGATATCGTGCAGAGGCTGACCATGAACGCAGATAACCCAGCAACTGAGCCAGTGACCATTCAGCACTCATAGAGATGTCCGGTATAGCTATACCGTCAAAAGGAAACTCGATTTCACGGTAACCCGTCTCTACGTGATGCCGTTCCGCTGGCCAGTAGGGGCCGATCACAGCTTTATAAAAATGCTGAATGGCGGCATTCACGGCTTCACCTTCTACCGTCGTGATGCCATAACTCCATGCAGCAATCACGCCACCGGGTTTGAGTACGCGCCTTGCCTCGGCATAAAACAGCGGCAAGTCAAACCAGTGCAATGCCTGGGCGATGGTCACAAGATCGGCCGAGGCACTGGCAAGGCCACTCGATTCAGCTGCAGCTACGGCATAGTGCACACGAGGATGCGCTGTCGCTTGCGCGATTTGTCCAGCGCTGGCATCGGTGGCATGCACCTGATGAAAATACTCCGCCAGTGCGACTGAAGCCTGCCCACTGCCAGCGCCGCAATCCCATACCAGATCATGGTCCTGACATTGCGCCGACAGCCATTCGAAAAGTGCGCTCGGGTAGTGCGGCCGGAAATCCGCGTACTGTCCTGCGACCTTGCCAAAGTGATCGCTGAACTGGCTGCTCATGATCAGAGACGGATCAAGACTTTGGCATTCGCTCCGCGCTCCACCTGCTGATGGGCGGCCACAATCTCATCCAGACTATGAATTGCTGTAGCCGGATGGCGGAAACCAGGCAACGCGAGCGCTGTAGAGATGCCGTCCAGTACTTCGCCCAACAGCGGCTGCGCCAGTTTGTAGACAATGAAAAAATAGACCGTGACGAAGCCGACAATCATGGGCCCGAAGGGCATGCTGACTTGTGGCTGATTGCTTCCATACACCACCGCCTTGCCACCTTGTCGCAAGAGACTGCCGTAGTTCGGTGCATGGGTGGCGGCATCAAGATCGATAATGAAATCGGCCCCTTTGCCCTGCGTGAGTTCTTGCACGCGCTCGACCAGAGCTTCGGTTTTGTAATGAATGATTTCTGCAGCGCCTAACTCACGCGCGAGTTGCGCTTTGGCTTCGTTGCTGACGATGGCAATCACACGCGCACCTGCAGCCGCAGCCAGTTGTGTGACATAGAAACCCACGCTGCCGGCAGCGCCCGGCACCAGCACTGTTTTGCCAAATAAGGAACCACAGGCCTGCACCGCATGCATGGCCGTCATTAAAGGGATGCCTATCGAGGCACCAACTTCGAAAGACACACCCTCAGGCAGTGGCACTACTTGTGTCGCTGGCAGCGTAATATATTCTGCAGCGGTACCAAAGGCGCGCTCCCACTGCCCATTGAAAATCCACACGCGCTGACCCAGCAGGGAAGCATCCACACCAGCGCCTAACTGATCGATGGTGCCAGCGCCATCACTGTGGGGAATCACTTCCGGATAGCCGCCCGCACCACGCGCAGAAATACCGGAACGTGATTTCACATCCGAGGGATTGACGCCGCTGAAAGCAATTTTGACTCTGACTTCACCCGGCCCGGCTTCGGGCAGGGCTTTGTCTATCACCTGCAACACTTGGTCTGCAGGACCTTTGCTGTTGTATATGGCTGCGCGCATGCTGAAAACCCCGTTCAGAAAAGGCCAATGATTTTGCCGGATTCATCGATGTCGATCTTGACTGCGCTCGGTACCTTGGGCAGTCCGGGCATGGTCATCACATCGCCGCAAATCATCACAATAAACTGAGCGCCTGCTGCCAGTCTGACTTCGCGCACATTGACGACATGGCCGCTCGGTGCGCCACGCAAGGAAGCATCGATACTGAAGGAGGACTGTGTTTTGGCAACGCAAATCGGATAAGCGCCGTAGCCTGCATCCTGCCAGGTCTGCAGCTGTTGTTTCACCTTGGCAGAGGCGCTGATGTCAGCTGCACCATAGATTTTGGTAGCGACTTTTTTCATCTTGTCCCACAGAGCATCACTGTCTTCGTAGACGTAAGTCATGTCGCTGCCACGCTCAGCCAGTCGCACCACTTCATGCGCCAGTGCTTCCGCACCTTCACCACCTTTGGCCCAGTGTTCAGCCAGCACAACGTTCACATCCAGCGCCTTCATGCGCTCAGTCACCAGCTTAATTTCTGCTTCGGTGTCGTGGGTGAAACGATTGATAGAGACAACGCAGGGCAGGCCATAATTTTTAGTCACATTGGCTACATGTCGCTCGAGATTCACCAGACCTTTTTGCAGGGCTTCCAGATCTTCGGTGTTGAGTTCTTTGACATCTTTGCCGCCGTGATATTTCAGTGCGCGTATGGTGGCCACCAGCACGCAGGCCGAAGGCTTGAGTCCGGTCTTGCGGCATTTGATGTCGATGAATTTTTCGGCACCGAGATCCGCACCGAACCCTGCTTCGGTCACGACATACTCACCCAGCTTCATGGCGCTTTGCGTTGCGATCACGGAATTGCAGCCATGTGCGATATTGGCAAAGGGGCCACCATGCACGAAGGCGGGATTATTTTCCAGAGTCTGTACAAGATTCGGCTTGAGTGCATCTTTCAGCAGCACGGTCATAGCGCCGTGGGCTTGCAGATCACGCGCATGCACAGCCTTCAGGTCACGGGTGTATCCGATGACGATATCGCCCAGACGTTGTTTCAGGTCTTGCACTGAGGTGGCCAGACAGAAAATCGCCATCACTTCCGAAGCAACGACGATATCAAAACCATCCTGACGTACAAAGCCATTGGCCGTACCGCCGGTACCGATCACGATATCGCGCAGGGCGCGGTCATTCATGTCGACCACACGTTTCCAGGTGATGCGACGCGGATCAATATCCAGCTGATTACCGTGGTTGATGTGGTTGTCTATCATGGCGGCCAGCAGATTATTGGCCAGTGCTATTGCAGAAAAATCGCCTGTGAAGTGCAGGTTGATATCTTCCATGGGCACGATCTGCGCATGACCGCCACCCGCTGCGCCACCTTTGACACCAAATACAGGGCCGAGTGAAGGTTCACGCAAGCAGATCACGGTTTTTTTGCCTATGCGATTAAGTGCATCGCCGAGTCCGACGGTGGTGGTGGTCTTGCCTTCACCCGCAGGCGTCGGGCTGATGGCAGTCACCAGAATCAGTTTGCCGTCTGGCTTGCCTTTCAGCGTGTTCAGATAGTCGAGCGATATCTTGGCTTTGTAATGACCATAGGGCTCAATCGAATCTTCAGGTATGCCCAGCGACGATGCGACATCGATCACTTTTTTCATTTTTGCTTGTTGTGCAATTTCGATATCACTTTGCATGAAGTCTCCAACCAATGTTTTGCTTTGAAAGAACGCGATTCTATAGCGTGTCGCGCACTATCGGCTACTTGTCATAAATGACACAGTGTTGATTCATGAGTGCTGCGGGGTGGCATCTGCTGACCTCTGTTAAACTCACGCCTCCATTCGAGGCAATGTCGGTGTTTTATCGACATGCCAAAATATATATACCCAGATTGAGACAGGACTTTCTATGCCCGGCTTGCTACCCAACGTCGATCCCGATGGACTTCTCGAATTTTCAGTGGTCTACACAGACCGTTCGCTGAACCATATGTCGAACGCTTTCAAAGGCGTTATCAATGACATATCGACCGTCCTGAAAGAGGTTTACAACGCCAAATCTGCGGTGGTGGTTCCGGGCAGCGGTACTTACGGCATGGAAGCTGCAGCACGTCAGTTCGCCACCGACAAAAAATGTCTGGTCGTTCGCAATGGCTGGTTCAGCTATCGCTGGACCCAGATTATTGAAATGGGTCACATCACCAAATATTTGCATGTTATTCAGGGCCGTCAGCCTGAGCCGGGTTTTGAAGCGGCCTATACGCCGCCACCGATTGAAGAAGTGGTGGCCTGGATACACAAAGAAAAACCTGAGGTTGTGTTCGCGCCTCACGTTGAAACTTCAGCCGGCATGATCCTGCCGAATGACTACTTGCGCGCTATCGGCGAGGCGGTGGAAGCAGTGGATGGTCTGTTCGTGCTCGACTGTATCGCTTCCGGTGCCATGTGGGTCGATATGGTGGCAACGAAGGTGGACGTTATCATCAGCGCACCGCAAAAAGGCTGGAGCAGTTCACCTTGCTGCGCACTGATCGCCATGAGCGAGCGTGCCCGTCAGAAGATTG
>CAIQLE010000394.1 GCA_903872555.1 uncultured bacterium | reverse complement strand
TACATCATGGAATTCATTGAAGGTCGTGTGCTGTGGGATCAGTCCCTGCCCGGCATGAGCAACACCGAGCGTGCTGCTCACTATGATGAAATGAACCGCGTCATCGCGCAATTGCACAGTCTGGATTACAAGGCCATTGGCCTTGAGACCTATGGCAAGCCGGGGAATTATTTTGGCCGTCAGATCGAGCGCTGGACCAAGCAATACAAGGCGGCAGAGACTGAACACATTCCTGCGATGGATCATCTGATCGAATGGCTGCCTCAGCACATACCCGAAGGTGAACTGACCACCATCGTGCATGGCGACTATCGTCTCGACAATATGATCTTCCATCCTACCGAGCCACGCATTCTGGCTGTGCTGGACTGGGAACTGTCAACACTCGGACATCCACTGGCTGATTTTTCTTATCACTGCATGAGCTGGTACATCACGCCCGGCCTGTTCCGCGGCGTAGGCGGACTGGATCTGAAATCCCTGGGCATACCTGACATTGATACCTACATCGCCCGCTACAGTGAACGCACCGGCATTGCTATACACAAGGAAGATTTTCGTTTCTACCTGTCTTACAACATGTTCCGCATGGCGGGCATTTTGCAAGGCATCATGAAACGTTATCAGGACGGCACGGCAGCGAGTGAACAAGCACTGAAAAATGGTCAGGCCGCTAAACCCATGGCTGAAATGGGCTGGGGCTATGCATCCGGTGCCAGCGCCATCTGATTAAGACGAACGAATAACAAGACCAAACCACAATAACTAGCGAGGAGACATTTATGGATTTTGCCTATTCGGCACGCTGTGAAGAACTGCGCGGAAAATTGCTCAGATTTATGGATGAGCATATTTATCCCAACGAGCACGCCTACAAAAATGAAATTGATCGCAATGGCAAAGAAAAAGGTAATCGCTGGTTAGCCACAAAGATCATTGAAGACTTAAAGCCCATCGCGCGCCAGCAAGGTCTGTGGAATCTGTTCCTGCCTAAATCGGTGCGTGCACCCGAAGGTCTGTCGAATCTTGATTACGCGCCTCTGTGCGAAATCATGGGCCGCATCCCCTGGGCACCGGAAGTCTTCAATTGTTCAGCACCTGATACCGGCAATATGGAAACCATAGAACGCTATGGCTCGGAAGAAAATAAGCGTGAGTGGCTGGAACCCCTGCTGCGTGGGGAAATCCGCTCTGCTTTCGCAATGACAGAACCGGATGTCGCTTCATCGGATGCCACCAATATCAGCACGCGGATTGAGCGCTCAGGCGATGAGTATGTGATCAATGGCCACAAATGGTGGATCTCAGGCGCGGGCGATCCGCGCTGCAAGGTTTTCATCGTGATGGGAAAAACCGATCCGGATGCGCCGCGACATGCACAGCAATCCATGATCCTAGTGCCCGCAGACACCAAGGGCATTACCATCGTGCGTCCGCTGTCGGTGTTTGGTTATGATGATGCGCCACACGGTCATTGCGAAATTATTTTCGATAATGTGCGCGTACCTGCTTCGAATATTTTGCTGGGCGAAGGCCGTGGCTTTGAAATCGCTCAGGGCCGTCTCGGACCGGGCCGTATACATCACTGCATGCGTGCCATCGGTACTGCTGAACGCGCACTGGAATTGATGTGCCGTCGTCTCGATTCGCGCGTGGCTTTTGGCCGTAAAATTTCTGAACAAGGTGTCTGGCGTGAGCGTATTGCTGAATCACGCATCATGATCGACAGCGCACGGCTGCTCGTGCTGAAAGCGGCCGATATGATGGACACCGTTGGCAATAAATTCGCCAAGAGTGAAATCGCCATGATCAAAGTGCTGGCACCTGTGATGGCACAGAAGATCATCGACTGGGCAATTCAGGCGCATGGCGGTGGCGGTGTATCGGATGATTTTCCACTGGCCATGCTGTGGGCGCATAACCGCACCCTGCGACTGGCTGATGGCCCGGATGAAGTGCACCGCAACGCCATCGCCAAGCTGGAACTGGCAAAATACGTCAGCCTTCCGGGTGAGGCACTGGATCTGCCAGTGACACGCTCTTGAGCGCGGATTAAAAAAGCATTGTTTTTAACGCGCCGGCATTGCCGGCGCTTTTTACTGGAAGAACTCAGATGATCGACTTATATTCCATGGCCACACCGAATGGCCACAAGGTTCACATCATGCTGGAAGAATGCGGCCTTCCCTACCGTATTCACCACATCGACATTGGTCAGGGCGACCAGTTCAAACCTGAATTTCTGGCCATCTCCCCGAACAACAAGATACCGGCCATCGTCGATGAGAACGGACCGGATGGCCTGCCCATCTCGCTGTTTGAATCGGGTGCGATTCTGGTTTATCTCGCTGGCAAGGTAAACCAGTTTCTGGGTCAGACTGATCGTGAAAAATTCACGGTATTGCAATGGCTGATGTTTCAGATGGGTGGACTCGGCCCCATGCTGGGTCAGGCACATCATTTCCGCATTTACGCGCCCGAGCCTGTTGAGTACGCCATTCAGCGTTATACCAATGAAGCCAAGCGGCTGTATGGCGTGCTGGAGAGACAATTAAGTCAGCACACATATCTGGCAGGTGAGGAATACAGCATCGCTGATATCGCCAGTTTTCCATGGACACGCTCATGGAAGAATCAGGGCATAGATCTGGCTGACTATCCACATGTAAAACGCTGGCATGACAAGATTGCAGCACGCCCTGCCGTTCAGCGCGGCGTTGAAGTGCTGACGAATCTGCGTAAACCTCTGCTGGATGAAAAAGCCAAGGAAATGCTGTTTGGTGCCACCCAGTATAAGAAGCACTGATGCGCCTCAGCCTAACCACTGCAATAGTCGCGTAAGGGCAAGCAGCTAGCTATGAGCCAAACTCCACTCAGACCTAAGGTCATAGCCTTCGATGTCTTCGGCACTGTCGTCGACTGGCATGGATCAATACAGAAAGAAGTCGAGACTCTGCAGCCTGGAATTGATGGCGCTGCTTTTGCCAATGCCTGGCGCGCGGGTTACAAACCTGCGATGGCCGAAGTCAGCAGTGGTCAGCAGGCCTGGACAAAAATCGATGATCTGCATCGCAAAATTCTGGATCGCATCCTGCCTGAGTTCAATCTGAGTCTGAATGAAGCACAGCGCCAGCATCTGAATCTGGTCTGGCATCGACTGTCGGCCTGGCCCGATGCGGTCGCTGGTCTGACACGTCTGAAATCAGCTTTCACGATCGTGACGCTATCGAATGGCAACCTCGGCCTGCTCGCGAATATGGCCAAGCAGGCCGGACTGCCCTGGGATTTAATTTTGTCTGCCGAAGTGTTCCGGCACTACAAGCCTGATCCCGAAGCCTATCTGGGTGTTGCCGACGTGTTTGATGTGCAACCACAGGAAGTCATGCTAGTGGCAACGCATGAAGATGATCTGTCAGCAGCCCAGCGCTGCGGCTTACAAACCGCTTATGTGCACAGAGCGCAGGAATATGGACACGCTCAGCATAAGCCTGTCGGTGATCTGTCGCGCTTTAACTGGGAAGCAAGGGATTTTATGCAACTGGCAGATCAGTTGCTGAGGGCTTCTTAAAATGTAGGCTTTAAATTTATTGTCGTTTTAATAAATTTAAATTAACATTCCCACACAGCTTTTCCTTGCTTTCCTCAATATACGTTACTACAATTAATCAATGCAGATCACCTATGATCCTGCGAAGCGGGAGTGGACGCTTCTCGAGCGAGGTCTGGATTTTGCACGATCTGCAGAGGTATTCGCCGGGCAGCACTATAGTGCCGAGGATCTGCGTCAGGACTATCCTGAGTCACGCTGGATTACGGTCGGCCTGCTAGATAAGCGTATGGTGCTTGTCGTCTGGACGCCCAGAAATCACGATGAGCGCCGAATCATCAGCATGAGGAAAGCCAATGAACGGGAACAAGAAAAGTACCGCTTCTACTTTGAGTGAGGCAGATGACGCACCCGAACTGGATGATGCCTTTTTCGAGCGCGCCGATGAATTTCAGGGCGACCGTTTAGTCAGACGCGGCAGGCCGGCTGGCAGCGGCATGAAAGTGTCGACGACGGTGCGCTTCGATGCCGACATTATTGCCGCCTTCAGAGCCGGCGGCCCCGGCTGGCAGACACGTATGAATGAAGCTTTACGCGAATGGCTGAGCACGCATTCAGCCAACTAAAGTCTTCACACTTCAAAAATACCTGCGCAGCACCGCTTCAGCTACACAGACAGGTTTGCCACCACTCTCCTGCTCTACCGTCATCTTCCACACGCTTTGCACGCAATCAGCATGACGTTCGACTTCAAGTAAATCAAAGCGTCCGCGAATACGGCCGCCTACAAGCAAAGGCGCTGGGAAGCGCACTTTGTTAACGCCATAGTTGATGCTCATGCTGCCAAAGGGCATGTCGACTTGCTCTTCAAAAAATTTCGGTAGCAGGGACAAGGTGAGATAGCCATGCGCGATCGTGCCGCCGAAAGGCGATTCGCGTTTGGCACGTTCAACATCGACGTGTATCCATTGCGGATCATCGGTAGCCTGCGCAAACAGATTCACTCTGTCCTGGCTCATGCTCATCCACTCTGATACGGCGATTTCTTTGCCGACTTCGGCTTCCAGCGCTTCGACGCTTGCAAAGGTGTGCATGGGTTTTCCTTAGTCAGTCCAATTCAATCATCTGTTCAGGCTGCGTCAGCAAAACCGGGTTGCGCCGCGAAGCGCGCGAGATGATGATCCGTATCGCCCAGCGTCAGTTCGATCGCAGTTAAACGTTTGAACAGATGCGCCGCAGGTAATTCATTTGTCACACCCATACCACCATGCAGCTGCACTGCCTGCTGACCGATAAATTTCATCGCTTCACCTATACGAGCCTTGGCAGCTGAAATCGTACGGCGACGCTCGGTCCTATCGCTAGCAGCCATCTTTACCGCTGCCAGCATGGCCATGGAACGTGCCTGCTCGAGATGAATGAACATCTCGGCCATACGATGCTGCAGCGCCTGAAATTTACCGATAGGCACGCCAAACTGCTGGCGGGTTTTCAGATAGTCCAGTGTCGCATGGCTGAGTGCTTCCATCACACCCAGTGCTTCTGCGCAGAGCAAGGCAATGCCATGATCAGTGGCAGCATCCAGCAGTTCCCAGCCCTTGCCTGCTTGACCCAGCAAAGCGGCAGCAGGTACACGGACGTTTTTGAAATGCACGGTAGCGATGCGCATGCCATCATTGCTGCGCACATCCTGTATTGCTATGCCTTCATAATCAGCGGGCAGAACGAAGAGTGAAATGCCCTGCAGCTCACGCGACTCGCCTGCACTGCGTGCCGACACAATCAGGTAATTTGCCTGCGCACCATGCAGCACGCCGGTCTTGATGCCATCGAGGATGAAATCATTGCCCTCTTTGCGTGCCGTGGTCTGTATATCAGACAGTTCATAGCGCGACTGACGCTCACCCAAAGCACAGGCCAGTTTCATCTCACCGCTGGCGACGTGTGTCAGCAGATCACCCTGATTGCCTGCGAGTTTAAGAAATTCCACACCCATCGATGTGGCCCACACCGGCTCAATCACCAGTGCACGTCCAAGTGCCTGCATGACGGCCATCTGGTCGACGGCTGTGCCATCAAAACCATCATGCTCGGAAGGCACAGGCAAGGCGAACACACCTAACTCAGCCAGCGCCTGCCATGCGGTATCGGAGACGCCTGCTTCGGAAGCCATGATGTGCTTGCGTATCTCAAAGCCATAATCTTTTTCAGTCCAGCGTTTGATGGCGTCTGCCAGCTGCTGTTGTTCGGGGTTCAGGTCAAAATCCATATCGCCACCTTAGGGTTTACCTGCGCACACTGGCGCAAGCTTGCTTAGTCTTTGCTTGCCTGTGAATCTTTGGATAGGTGAATCTTTGGACGGTGAATCTTTTAAATGCAGAATCACTGTATGCACCGATCGCTATCTTTCAGATTCACAAGCCCAGTATCATCTGCGTAATGATGTTCTTTTGAATTTCGTTCGAACCACCATAGATGGAAGTCTTACGATAATTAAAGTAATACGGCATCAGTGGTGCGGCATCATCATCGCCGCCTGCGCTGTGCTCGTCATCACCTTCCAGATAATTCAGATCAAACGGCAGTCCGAGTGGGCCTGCTGCTTCGACCATCAGTTCCGTCAGACGCTGCTGTATTTCTGTGCCCTTGACCTTCAGCATGGAAGCTTCCGGCCCCGGAGCTTTGCGCCGGGCTTCTTGTGAGATCACGCGCATCACCGTGACTTCGAGCGCCATCAGATCAATTTCCAGCGCCGCCACTTTGGAAGCAAACAGAGGATCTTGTATCAGAGGGCGGCCCGCTTTTTGCAGACGATTGCACAGGCGTTTCAGGAAAGCCAGTTCGCGTTTGGAACGGCCAACGGCTGCAATGCCTGTGCGCTCATGACCGAGCAAATACTTTGCATAAGTCCAGCCACGATTTTCTTCGCCGATCAGATTGGCAACCGGTACGCGTACATTGTCGAAGAAGACTTCATTGACTTCATGGTCTTCATCCAGCGTGATGATGGGGCGCACGGTGATGCCAGGGGTTTTCATGTCCATCAGCAGAAATGAAATCCCTTCCTGCTTGCGTGCACCGGTATCGGTACGCACCAGACAGAACATCATGTCGGCATGCTGGCCCAGTGTGGTCCAGGTCTTCTGGCCATTCACGAGGTAGTGATCACCCTCGGGGCTTTGGACGAGTTCAGCGCGTGTTTTGAGGGAAGCCAGATCGGAACCCGAGCCCGGCTCTGAGTAACCCTGACACCACCAGTCTTCACAGGAGAGTATGCGCGGCAGGTAGTGGCGTTTCTGGGCTTCATTGCCAAAGGCTATGATCACTGGCGCGACCATATTCACCCCGAAAGGCAGTATCGGCGGAGTGCCGGCGCGTGCGCACTCTTCTTCCCATATATGCTGCTGCACCTTGGTCCAGCCGGTGCCGCCATGTTCAACGGGCCAGGCGGGGGCTACCCAGCCCTGCTCGTTCACAATTTTGTGCCAGCGCACGAAGTCTTCGCGCTGCAGGCGTTTGTGGTTGAGTACCTTGTGCTGCAGGTCGGCAGGTAGTTTTTCTGCCAGCCAGGCGCGTACGTGGTCACGAAATGCCAGATCGTCTGGCGCGTAATTTAAGTCCATGCTGTCTCCGTTGGTCTTTTGTTTTAAGCACGACCGTTCGGATTTTACATGAAGTAAGGCAACTGCCCCGGGAAGTCCCGGGGATAGGTTTAATCGATGTAGGAATGGAAAGGGTCGGGGTGCTCAACCTGACCGGACTGACCACTGGCTGGCATATTGCTGCAAGCGCTGAGCGATGCCAGTGCCAGCGTAGCGAGAGCCAACATGTTTAAAAGTTTTCTCATAGGTTTCCTCTAGATCGGTGAATGGTTAACTATTCGCAGAGTCGTTCCAGCAAGTCTCCCTGCCAACCACGAGTCTGCGTTCAGAGCATGCTCACCGGCGTAAGTTTCATCGGAATCCTGATGACTGTTATTTCTAAGGGAATGTACGATTGATTATCGAATCGACGGGCGACTATCGCAAGATTGCACGCATGTTCAGCCTAGCAGAAGCCCGTCGCATCAAAGTGCTAATAATCGACAAAAGAACAACTTAGATCGAAAGTTTGATCATCATCAGTTGCCTTATTTTTTTCCGCACAAACTATTCCATATCGCTTCGTGTTTGCTGCCTGCAGGGGGCGACACCCACTCCAGAATCTTGCTATCTGCATAAAGTGATCCGCCACCGGCCATGTTTTCCGGAAAAATTTCAAAACTGATCTGACGTATTTTTTTTCCTGTGCAATCGAGTTCAAACCAGGATTTGGCTGTCAGATACTCTTTTCCCTGCCAGTTCTGCATGACGTGAAAATCTTCTGAACTTAAGACTTTGAAACCACTCGCCACAGTTTCAGCTGCATCTTTGTCAACATACAGAATGCCATCGCGGGTTTCTTTCAACATCGTCCAGGCCGCATGCGCGGTACCTGACATCATCCAAAGACAGCTAAGAAGCAAGATTATTTTTTTCATGGATATCCCCCGTTTATTTTTTCTGCTGTGTGTGTACTGCGATTTTATTTTCTGGCATCAGTCCTGCAGTTGAATGATGCACAATGGTCTCGCGCAAATCCGGCGACTTTGCGTGATGACTGAATCAACGATCTTCCGAATTTAAACGAAACATAAAGCTGTCAGCGCGCCACTGCGCAATTTCTTTGACATCTAGTGCGAGTTTTTTTGCGATCAGCTCGGCATGTTCTTTGGCGAGCTGATAACCACAGGCATCGCTGATGCGATACCACTCAAAGGCTTTCACATAGTCTTGTTCCACACCCTGACCATGGGCATATAAAAATCCCAGATTGAACTGCGCCTTGGCGTGACCCGCCTGCGCTGCTTCCAGATACCAGTGCGCAGCCTGCTCGAAATCTTGCTGCGTGCCCAGACCCTGGGCATACATCTGCCCCAGTTCGAATTGCGCTTCAGTGTGGGATTGCTGAGCCGCCTGCGTCAGATAGGCCAAAGCACGTATCGAATGCGGTGCCGTACCCCGCTTGGTAGGACGCGGTGAGATTGCCGGCGTTGCAGTCGACGTAGCGCTTGGCGCAACCCTTGACACCACCGTTGGTGTCACCGATTCCGATAAAGGTGCCTCACCTTCTTTATGCAGCATGGCCAGACGATACTGCGACAGCGCATGCCCCTGAGCCGCTGCTGCCTCGAGCAACACATAGGCCTGCGGCCGCTCAGCCCAGCCCTTTTGTTTAAAAATCAGATCGGCCAGATCATATTGAGCACCGGCATGCCCCTGATCTGCAGCCTGTTTCAGCAGACGCCGGCCCTCTTCCGGATTTTTCTCCGCACCTTCTCCGTTGAGATAAGACAGTCCCAGCTGCCATTGCGCAGCTGCATGGCGATAAGGTAAAAGGCGCATGAGCCAGGCGGTTGCCAGCTGCGGATCGCGGTCCACGCCCCGGCCCTGCATCAGCATCTCGCCCAGCAAAACCTTGGCCTCGATATCGTCGTCCCGACGCGAACGCCGGAAGGCTTCTTCGGCCTCGGGAAATTTGGCCGCCATCTGATAAGCCTGCCTGATATCGGCCCGGTTCAGATCCGCAGCCACCATTTTCAGATTGCCGGCAGCCCGCGGCTCGCCGCGGCCCTGAGCCAGCTTGAACCACATCAGCGCACGCAGTTTGTCCTTGGGCCGGCCCTCACCGCGCAGGTTCATCAGACCCAGCTGATAACGGGCGGAATACTTGCCCATCAGCGCTGCGATGCAGAACAGGCTGTGGGCCAGCGCAAAGTTCGCCAAGCCTCCGTTACCGGTTCTCAGCGCCATTGCTTCGGCGTACAGGTCTTCGACATCCGCCTTGGGCAGGTGATCGAGAAGCTTCTCGACGGAATTCATAAGGGTGAGACAAGGAGAAGAAGACGGCATTCAGTATAGCGTGTCGCCACAGTCGCCCTCAGCAGCGCAGAGATTCGGGCAAGCTCACTTGCTGCAAGAATTGCCTCGACCATTATTTTAAATTTGACAACCAATTTGCAGGGTGCACTCGTGCCGAGTGACAAACCCCGTTCAATTGAGTAAAAATCATGCGTGGCAAATTCATAAGCCATTCATTTGAAACGAACATTAGAAACTAACAAGAAGACTAATTACAAAAGTCTCCGGATAATTAAAGCGAGGAAAGAGATGACAAGATCATCGATTCAACTAACGATACTGAGCTTTAGCTG
>CAIQLE010000393.1 GCA_903872555.1 uncultured bacterium | reverse complement strand
TTGCGCAAACCTTCTGAAAAATCCAAATCCTGGCAAGACCTTTGTCTCGCGCAGGATCTGCTTGATGGACGCTAGCGCGCTTTTTCATCAGGCTCAGTTTCATCAGCGCTGGTCTTTTTTGCGTGACCCTCAGGTCCGTGATCTAGCCTGGTTGCTGGATGCGCCCGACCTGCTGGATGCAGATGCCGCGCGCTGGGAAGGAAAAATCACACGACTGCCTGACGATGCTGCGGCCAGCGCCATACCCTGGCTAAAACAGCTTGATGCGGACCCCTCTGCTTTGCATGCCTACTTGGCGATCACACGCTTTACGCGACTAGGTCGTTATGCAGAAAATTTACTCGCCTGGTATTTTCAGCATCAGCAAACATTGATTGCACATGGCCTGCAAGTGCGTGCCGGTAAAGATGCCACGGTGGGTGAATTTGATTTTCTCTTGAAGCAGGGTGATGACTTGCTGCACTGGGAGTTTGCGACCAAGTTTTATTTGCTCAATTCACATGATCCGGCTTATGCCGAAGTGCAGCAGGCTGATTACTTTGTTGGCCCTAATCTGGCCGATACGCTGGGTAAAAAAATTCGCAAAATTCTGGACCGGCAATTGCTGCTCGGTCAGCACCAGGCGGCGCAGGCCTTGCTGCCACAACCCGTGGCGAGAGCTCAGGCACTGATCAAGGGCTGGCTGTTTTATAGGCATGGCGAAGTGCCGCCCGTCGCAAGTTTGGGAATTACTGAAGGCCATTGCCGCGGCTGGTGGTGCACGCTGGAAGAACTTGAATCCCATGTAGGCGAGACAGTCATGCAACTGCCTCGCTTGTCATGGCTGGCTCCTGCACAAAGACCGGTATCTGAGGGCATGGACAAAAGCCGTTTGCGGCTAAGTCTGCAAGAGCACTTTGCTCTCGACCCCATGCCCGTGATGGTGGCGACCATGGAGCGATGTGGGGATGTTCTGCAGGAGCGTGACCGGGGTTTTGTTGTGCCGGATGACTGGCAGCGCAAGGCAGAAGAACGGGCTTAAGCGAAAATCTCGATAGGTCGATGGCAATACGGCAGCAATGCAGATAGTTCGAGTAGTACGCGGGGACCTGGTGGCAAGGCAAGCCGCTGCCAACACTGGCAGCGATCTATGGAGACAGACTTTAATTCTCTAGATGTTTTTTCTCGCCGATCAGATGCAAGGAATCATATTCAAGCTGATTGGCTGCATGGCGTTTCATGACCAGCCACATCATACCGGCAACAAAGCTGCCAAACAGAATGATGACGATGTAGATGCTGAGGTTGAGTTTCACCAGCAGGGCATACAGACCCAGCATCAGCAGTATGGATAAATTCTCACTGAAATTTTGCACGGCGATGGAATGACCGGCGCTCATCAAGACATGGCCACGATGTTGTAACAGTGCATTCATGGGCACCACGAAGAAACCAGACAGCGCGCCAATCAAAACCAGCAGCGGATAGGCCACCGATACTGTGCTCACGAACACCATGATGATGACGATGATGCCCATGATGAGTCCCATGGGCATCACGCTGAGTGATTTTTTCAGTGGCACGCTACGCGCTGCTGCCATGGCACCGAAAGCCACACCAAAGGCCACCACGCCCTGCAGTATGGCGCCTTGCGCCAGCGGCATGTGAAGCACCTGCTCGGCCCACTTCAAGACGATGAATTGTAAGGTTGCTCCGGCTCCCCAGAACAGGGAAGTCACTGCCAGCGAGATCTGACCCAGACGGTCACGCCACAGGGTCACGAAACAGTGTGAAAAATCCGCCACCAGTCGCCAGGGCGTGTGTTCCTGTTTTGCGTAATGTGCATCCGTCTCAGGAATTTTCAGATTGAAGAAGGTGGCCAGCAGATAGGACACCATCACGATCGCCAGCGCAAATTCCAGTGACAGGCTGAGCTGAAGATAATGCACCGGCAGCAGATCATGAAGTGTCGCTGCGAATCGTTCACTCACCAAGACGCCGCCCAGCACTGTACCCAGAATAATGGACAGCACCGTCAGGCCTTCTATCCATCCATTCGCCGCCACCAGATTTTCTGCAGGCAGCATTTCCGTCAGGATGCCGTATTTGGCGGGTGAATAAGCCGCTGCGCCAAAACCAACCACGGCATAGGCCAGTAAGGGATGCACGCTAAAAAACATCATCAGACAGCCGACGACCTTTACC
>CAIQLE010000392.1 GCA_903872555.1 uncultured bacterium | reverse complement strand
CACACCATTCATGGTCTTGGCCAACAGCCCGAAATAAGTGCTCTGATCAATCAGACCTGTGCGCACCAGCGTCAGATCATCGTAGTAACTGGTAAAGCCTTCGAATAACCAGAGCAGTGAAGTGTAATTTTCTTGCTGCAGATCGTAAGGTGCAAATGCCGCGGGCTTGATGCGTTTGACATTCCACGTATGGAAATACTCATGGCTGCACAGACCGAGGAAACTGCGATAGCCATCGCTCATGGTAGCTTGCCCGAGCACGGGCAAATCAGCCCGTGTGCAAATCAGTGCGGTGGATGCACGATGCTCCAGCCCGCCATAACCCTCACCCACTGCCAGTGTCAGGAACACATAACGGTCTACGGGGGCTTTTTTACTGAGGGGCTCAAATAAGGCAATTTGCGATTCACAAATCTTAGTCAGATCAGTTGCCAGACGCGCGCTGTCCAGATGCGGCACCCGGCCGGTGATGGCCATTTCATGCGGCACGCCATGCGCCTCAAATCGTATGAGTTCGAACTCACCCATCTCAACCGGATGGTCAATCAGTTCATCATAGTTCTGCGCGACATACGTACCAAAGCGATGACGTCTGGCTTTAAATTCAGGCAATGAGGTGGCGACACGCCAGCCTGCATAAGCTTCGCCTTCTGGCACTTGTATGTCGACGATATGCGGCAAAGTCTCTTTGCCCTGCACCTGCAGAAACACACTGCTGCCATTAAAGAAGCCATGCGTCTGATCCAGATGCGCCGCGCGCACCGACAGATCCCAGGCATAAACCTGATAACGCAACTGCAAGGGGCCGGCACAGGAAGCAGCACGCCAGCTGTGCTTGTCGAGTTTAGTTAATTTAACTTTTTTGCCCAGACACTCGGCATGGATTTGCACAATATGGCGTGCAAATTCACGCAGCATGTAACTGCCGGGTATCCATGCCGGCAAGGACACGACTTGCCCACTTGCCGCCGGTGACGCTACCGTCAGCGTGACCTCAAATAAATGCAGACTGAGGTCAGCGGGATGGATAGCGTACTGAACTGTTTCGCGGCGACTGGCCATGAGCCTTCCTTGCTAATTAATTTTTAACCTTCACCACCAGACGACCACGTACCCCACCTGCAAGTATTTTCGGGGCCCATTCAAGCGCCTCTGCCAAACTGATTTCGTGGGTGATCTTTGCAAGCGTTGCTTCGCTCAGTTCCAAAGCCAGATTCGACCAGGCAGCGATGCGCCTGTCTTTCGGTGCCATCACACTATCGACACCAATCAGCTTAATGCCGCGCAGGATGAAAGGCGCCACGGTGGCCGGGAAATCCATGCCCTGAGCCAGGCCACAGGCCGTCACCGTACCGCCGTACCGTGTCGACGCAACTGCGTTGGCCAAGGTATGTGAACCAACGGAATCCACCACACCTGCCCAACGCTCTTTTTGCAAAGGCTTGCCTGCGGCTGATAATTCTGCGCGGTCGATCACTTCAGCCGCGCCCAGCGATTTCAGATAATCCGCTTCCGCCAGCTTGCCTGTAGAGGCCACGACCTTGTATCCACGCGCTGCCAGAATCGCTACTGCAACACTGCCCACACCACCGGATGCACCGGTGACCAGCACTTCGCCATGCTCAGGCTTGACACCCTGCTCGGCTAAGGCCATGGCACTCAGCATCGCCGTGTAACCGGCCGTACCTATAGCCATCGCTGTGCGTGCCGACATGCCTTTGGGCCGGTGGATCAGCCAGTCACCCTTGAGCTTGGCGCGCTCAGACAGACAACCCATGTGTGATTCGCCCACGCCCCAGCCATTCAGGATGAAGGCATCGCCTGCTTTCCAGTCTGGGTGAGTGGAGGCAATCACCTCGCCTGAACCATCAATGCCGGGCACCATGGGCCACTTGCGCACCACGGGTGATTTGCCGGTAATAGCCAGACCGTCTTTGTAATTGATGGTGGAATAATCGACCGCCACAGTCACGTCGCCCTCAGGCGGGAGCTGCGCATCATCGATCTGTGTCAGTTCGGCCTTAGTGCTGCCGTCTTCGTTTTTATTGAGCAGAATGGCTCTGAACATGAAAATCTCCTTAGGTAATTATTGATTTCGGGAGATCTTAGCGGATAAGCGTGATGCGCATGGCCTTGGCTGGCGTTCTGCACTGATGAAATTTTTTATCTGAAGATCATCTGAGGATGATTTGCATCCCGACTGGCCGCAACGGGATGCATTTCGTTTATTGTTTGCCATCGTTCGCAGCGAATGACTGAGAGCCTGTCACCTTAGCTTGCTGGCAAGGCGGCTGCATCGCAGACGGTACAGTCGTACGGCAAGATGCTGCCAACGCCGCTAGCGGCCTAGGGAGATAGGCTCTTACTTGATCGATGCCAGCTTGGACTCCAGGGTCTTGGCATCAATAGCACCGGGAATACGTGAACCGTCGCTGAAAACAATCGCCGGCGTACCCGTCACATTCAGTTTGCGGCCGAGATCGATCACCTTGTCTATACCAGCCGTATTGCAAGATTCCGTAGCCACTGCGGGCGCTTTGCCGTTCAGCATCCAGTCATCCCAGGCTTTGGCGCGATCGGGAGCGCACCAGAGATTTTTTACTTTGGCTTTGGAATCATCGCCCAGCACCGGATACATGAAGGTATAGACCGTGATGTCTTTGGTGTCATTGAGGACTTTGCGGAAGCGCTTGCAGTAGCCGCAGTTAGGATCTTCAAACACAGCGATCACACGCTTGCCATCACCCTTGACGGTCTTCGCTGCGAGATCTAAAGGCAGCTCAGAAAATTTGATTTTATTCAGATCATCCAGACGAGCCTGCGTGATATCTTTTGAAGTCTCCGTATCGAGAATGCGGCCGATGAAGACATACTTAGCCTGCGCGTCGGTATAGATGATCTCGCTGCCTATCTTGACCTCATATAGTCCGCTGTAGGGCGTCTTGATGACGGAATCAATTGGCGCGCCATCAGCCAGACGATGCTGCAGCAATTTCTTGATGTTCGCTTCCGGAGTTTGTGCACAAGCCAAAGCAGAAATTCCCAGCACCACAGGCAGCAACAGACAACGCAATGTCAGCATAGTTTTGATCATGATAAATCACTCGTGGAGTGAGATTGAGGCCTTCCGAGCGCATGGCCCATCAGACGGCGTTTAAGGAAAGGCAGCTTGTTCACTAGGCCCATGCCCAGATTACGCAGCACCCGTACAGGTTCAAGCTCGGAAGCAAACAGACGCTGCAGGCCATCGGTTGCGATTTGCATCAGCAGCACTTCTTCTTTACGCGCACGCGCATAGCGTCCTAAAGTACGCGCATCACCGCAATCTGCGGGCTGGTCCCGCTTAGCCAAAGCCGCAAGCAAAGCATCAATATCAGCAAAACCCAGATTCATGCCGTGACCCGCCAGAGGATGGATCACATGCGCTGCATCACCCACCAGCGCTACTCTGTGCGCGACCGGCGTATGCGCACGTATCAGCCGCAATGGAAAAGCTTTCGGTGCAGCGGGCGGCAGCATAGTCAGACGGCCCAGACTCAGGCCCGGCAACTGGTTCAGTCGCTCAGACAAGGCTTCAGGAGATTCATTCAGCAACTGAGCAGCCAATGATTCCGGTGCAGACCAGACCAGAGAAACCCGCTCGCCTGCCAGTGGCAGCAGCGCGACGATGCCTTCAGCGCCCATAAACCACTGACTCGCTACACCCTGATGCGGTTTTTCACACGCAAAATTGGCCACGACAGCGCGCTGATCATAAGAACGGTAATCCATGCCTATGTCGGCCTGTGCTCGTACCCAGGAATTAGCGCCATCGGCTCCCACAACAAGTGAACAGGTCAGCGTGTCGCCATTGCCCAGACTGAGATTGGCACCGGCAGCACTAACATCAAGTGCTGTCGCCGACTGCTGCACCAACTTCAGGCCTGTAGCAAATTTCAGGGCCGTATCCAGCGCATGATTCAGGTTGGCGTCTTCCACAATCCAGGCCAGTGCGCCGACCCGCGCACCATAAGCATCAAAGCTCAGGCTTCCTAATTGACCATGCTCTGCGCCATCGCCATGAATTGCCATCGCATCGATGGGCGCAATGCGTGACACATCCATCGCATCCCAGACTTTCAGCGAGCTGAGCAGGCCATGAGCGACATGATTGATTGCATAAACCCGCATATCCCAGACATCGGATGGCAGCTGTCCGGCTTTGGGCTGATCCCCCGAAGCAGGCGCCAGCAAAATCACATCCAGCCCGGCCTGAGCCAGCGCCAGTGCAGTCGTTTTGCCTATGGCGCCGTTACCTATTACGCAGATATCGCAGGTGAGTTTCATGCCGCCATTATAGACCTGCAAGGGGAAGACTTTTCAGCGCGGGAATATCTTGCTATAATCCCGCCTCTTGGCCTGGTAGCTCAGTCGGTAGAGCAGAGGATTGAAAATCCTTGTGTCGGTGGTTCGATTCCGCCCCGGGCCACCAAGATGTACAAAAACCACCTTCGGGTGGTTTTTTTATTTGTCCCTTGTTAGCTTGCCGCCCAATCCGTATACTTGTACGACTTATCGAACAAGTACTGCCGGAGGCTCTATGCGAGTGATCAACTTTTCTGATGCAAGAAACCAGCTCAAGCAAGTCATTGACCAAGTCGTCGATGACGCTGACTTTACGGTGATCTCCAGACGTGATGCGCAGGATGCTGTGGTGATGTCTCTGGACACGTTCAACAGTTTGATGGAAACCCTCCATCTGATGAAAAGCCCGGCTAACGCCAGGCATCTAGAAAAATCCATTACCCAATATCGCAAAGGCCAAACCAAAACCAAGGGACTGGTCGATGCGGAGTAAGCTGGTCTGGACCAACGCAGCGTGGGAAGACTATGTGTACTGGCAAAGTCAGGATAAGAAAACGCTCAAGCGCATTAACCTACATGTCAAAGAGGT
>CAIQLE010000391.1 GCA_903872555.1 uncultured bacterium | reverse complement strand
GATGCCCAGTCGCGCGGGTGTCTCTGTAAAGATTTTCGGTGCGGCGGCAGGGTTGCTGCTGACAGCAGTCGCGCTCGTGAGCGAAGGCTCTGTACGTTCCTTGGTTTCCCTAGGCTCGTTATGTTCAATGTCGCGTTCTTTGCGTGCCGCTGCAAGCTGGGCTTCGAAGCGTGCCTGTGCGGTATCGGCTTCAGCCGGCTTGGCCTTGGGCTTTGGGGGAACGATCTTGATTTCTGCGTAACCTGTTGCTGCCAGTGCTTTTTTGACTTCGACTTCAAAGCCCATGGCGCGTGCAACTTTCAGCAGTGCCTCGCCTTCCGAGCGGGTCGGTGCTTCCACAGGCCAGCGCAACAGGCGCTGTCCAAACGCATCCAGCGTGCGTTCGTGTAATTGCATGCCATGACGGTCAACCAGAAATACCAGTGAGACATTCGCACCGGGAAAGTCTTGCACCAGTCGTGACAGCAGTTGCAGATCGCGTGTGCTGATGGCCTTGGCATCATGCGCAATCAATACGCGACGCGGGGCAGGGGAGTTCTCGGCCTTGCGTGCATCTTCTATCGAGATATCGGCCAGAATCTGATTGAAACGCTCCAGCAGCGCCTCTGTATTCTGCGGCAGAAAAACTTCAATCTGCAGACCTTCGGTTTTGCGAAGTTTATTGATGACCAGTCGGCCATAGTGGTCGAGCACGCCATCGTTATCGCTGGAGAGAGAGAACGACAGGCTCTCCTCACGCACGGCGCGCATCACGTAATCAAAGCGTCGTCGGTCGGCAGCACGCAGGAAAATACCGTCGCTGCCGACGGTATCATTGCTCATCTCAGTGTCGTGGTCCGTCACGTTGTGGCCTCTTCAGTTTCCAGCCTGCCGTTGGCATTAAATTGCATATTTGGCGGTACCTTAGGTTGCGGCTTTTGCATCGGCGCTGCACCCGGCCTGATCGTGGCCAGGTTGAATACATAGGCGATCACTTGCGCGACCGCGTAATACAAATCTTCAGGTACCGGATGTTCAACCTCGGTGGTGAAGTACAGTGCACGCGCCAGCGGCGGTGCACGGAAAATTTCTATGCCATGCTTTTCTGCTTCTTCGCGTATGCGCGCTGCAATGGCATCGGTGCCCTTGGCCAGCAAAATCGGCGCACTGTCGCCATTCGGGTCATAGGACAAGGCGACGGCAAAGTGCTCAGGGTTGGTGATCACCACATCGGCATCCTTGACACTGTCTATCATCCGGCCATTTGCCATTTCACGCTGACGGCGGCGGATCTGCGCCTTGACTTCAGGGCGACCTTCAGCATCCTTCATCTCGTCCTTGATTTCCTGCTTGGACATGCGCATCTGCTTCATGAACTGCCAGCGCTGGAAGGGCACATCAATCATGGCGATCAGGACCAGTGCCAGTGCCATCGTCAGTGCTGATTTAGTCAGCAGCTTGCCAGCAATGGCCAAGCCTGGTTCAAGTGCCATTTTACCTATGGCATTGAGCGTCATGACGTTATCGTACAGCACCCAGGCGACGACACCGCTGACAAGGACGAATTTCAATATAGCTTTACCCAGTTCCATCCAGGCCTTGGGGCCAAACATGCGCTGCATGCCCGTGAAAGGATTGAGTTTGGATACTTTGGGAGTGATGGCTTTGGTAGAAAACAAATAGCCACCGGTAGCACCGGAGGCCGCAATCGCAACGGCGACTGTGAGGAACATTAAAGGCGCGATGAGTATAAAACTCTCCAGCAGTTCATGCGCAAAGATTGCAGGTAACAGATTGGGTGAGTGAACGATCTTGCGATCGAAATTAAATCCTGAAGAAAAAGCTTCAGCCAGTTTGCCAATCAGGGTGTTACCGGTAATGAAGAGCAGACTTAAGGCAGCAATCGTGACGGCAGCCGCAGGCAGCTCGGAAGAGCGCGCAACCTGACCTTCTTCGCGCGCCTTGGACAGACGCCGTGCGGTGGGTTCTTCTGTTTTGTCGTCATCACCGAAGGCCATCTCAGCTCACCAGACCCACTAAGTCCCGCGCATGATTGAAAGCCTGCATCCACAGCCACTGTATGCGGCTACCTATGCTTTCGAGCGACAGGATCAGGACCAAAAATCCAGCGGCTATCGATGCAGGAAAGCCGACAGAAAAAATATTCAGGCTAGGTGCAGCGCGTGTCACGATGCCCATGCCGATATTGATGAAGAGCAGGGAGACCATCACCGGCAAAGCCAGCAAGACCCCACCTAGAAACATCATGCTGCTCCATGCAACGACTTTGCCGAAGGAGACCTGCCCCAGAATAAAGGTACCGATAGGCACCGACTGGAAACTGTCGAACAGCATAGAGATGATCATCACGTGGCCACCAAAGCCGAGAAAAATCAGGGTCGACATGATGACCAGAAATTGCGAGATGACCGGCACATTGCCCACATTCGGATCAATCATGCTGGCCATGGACAGTCCCATGGAAGCTGCGATGCTCTGGCCAGCGACCACGATCGCGCCGATGGCAACTTGCAGCATCAGGCCCATCATGGCGCCGATAAAAAGTTGATTCACGATTTCCAGCAGGCCCTTGGCACTGATGGGATCAATCACGGGCCAGTCAACCAGCGGGTAAATCAGGAAGGTCAGTACCAGTGCCAGCATGATGCGCAGACGCAGTGTCAGGGCATCTAGCGAAAATAAAGGTGCTGCCAGCAGCAATGAGGAGATGCGCAGCATCGGCCACAGAAAAGTGTAGAAGCGATCGACGATATCTGCGGCAAGAAGGGTCATGGCGTCAGGCCAGCGCTGCGGGGCGGTTCTCTGTCAAGAGAACATCGCCGGTATGCGCTTGTAAATGTCTTTGGTGTAATCGACCAGCATGCCGAGCTGCCAGCCACCGAATATGGATAGCGTCAGTCCGAGTGCGATCAGTTTTGGAATGAAGGACAGGGTGGCTTCATTGATGGAGGTTGCCGCCTGAATCACACCAATGAAGAGACCAACGCCCAAGGCGACTGCCAGCAGTGGTGCAGAGATCATGAGCACGGCCCACAGAGCGCTGCGGCCGAGGTCGATGACGGTTGCGATTTCCATGGTGGTGTCCTTTATCTTTTTTTGTCAGGTCAGGGCATCGCGAAACTGGATGCGAGTGAACCCATCAGCATGCTCCAGCCATCGACCAGAACAAATAACATCAGCTTGAAGGGCATAGAGATCATCATTGGCGAGAGCATCATCATGCCCATGGACATCAGGACACTGGCGACGATCAGATCGATCACAACGAAGGGTATGTAAATCAGGAAGCCGATAGTGAAGGCGCTCTTCAGTTCCGAAGTCACGAAAGCCGGCACTAGGGTAGTGAAGGGCACCGACTCCGGTCCTTCGAGTTCTGTTTTATTGCGCGCGATTTCCATAAACATGGAGATATCTTCTTCGCGTGTCTGTGCCAGCATGAAACCACGTACGGGAGCTTCGGCAGCGGCCAGCGCATCTTCGAAGGCCATACCCTGATTCATATAGGGCAGGATGGCATTGTTGTACACATCGGTCATCACCGGCTGCATGATGAACAGGGTCAGGAACAGCGCCAGACCAGCCAGCACCTGATTCGGTGGCGTCTGTCCGGTGCCGAGCGCCTGACGAAGAATAGAGAAGACGATAATGACGCGCACAAACGAGGTCATCATCAGCAGCATGGACGGCAACAGCGTCAATACTGTCATCAATGCCAACAGCTGCAGCGTCAGGCTGTAGTTTTGTACACCACCCTTGCCGGTAGCAACGGTCACGATGGGCATGCCCTGCGCCCAGGCAAACACAGGCATCAGCAGCGGCAACAGCAACAGTAAGGCGATGAGCAGGCGGCGCGGCATGATCAGGCCTTGTCTTTCTTCTGCGCCGACTTAATCAGGTCAGCGAAGCGTTTGGCCAGCGGGCTGACAGCATCTGACTGAGCGTGAACAGTCTGTGGTGCGATGTCAGCAGCCAGTTCTTCTGCTGTCAGTGGAAAGCTGGCCAGCAGATTGATGCTCTGTACAGTCACGCCGATCAGAATATCTTCTTCCTTTACTCGCACCAGCATAATTTTCTGGCGCGGTGCAACCGACAGGCTTTCGATAATGCGCATGCGTCGCTGCGGCAAGCCGAGCAGATTGCCGTTCTGCAGCCGTTTCATGGCATACAGCAGCACGCCAAGCAGGGCGAGAACGATCGCGAAGCTGAAGGCGAAGGACAACCAGTCGGTAGCATGCATGCGATAAGCTTTCTAAGTCTAGGGTTTACAGATTTTTCATGCGGTCGCTGGCCGGAACCACGCGGGTCAGGCGTATACCGTAACGGTCATTCACCAGTACGATTTCACCCTGGGCGACCACGGTATCATTCACCAGCAGATCGAGCGGTTCACCGGCGATACGCTCGAGTTCCACGACGCTGCCTTGCGTCAGGCGCAGCAGATCGCGGATCTTCATCTTGGTGCGGCCTACCTCGACCTTGATCGCCACCGAAATGTTTTGCAACACCTCAGGATTGATATGGTGATTCGGCATTTCCGCTGTCGTCTCGGCGACGACAGAATCGTTATCTTGTTCAGTCATGTCACTCATGATGCTTCCTTGTTCGTTAGAGCGTTTCCGGGCTCGTGGCTTTTTCTATGCGTACGGCGACGTGCGGGCCGGACATGCCGACCTGACATTCAAAAGCGGGCAGTCCACCAATCAGCATGGTCGCCAGCTCCGGTTTATTAAAAAATAACAAATCGCCTTCACGTAACTGACCGACGCGTGCGTACTGGTCAGTGACGGTGCCCAACAGGACTTGTAATTCCAGTTGTGCGTCACCGGCTGCCATTGTCAGCTCATTCCGCCATTTCATGTCGGATTCTTCGCTGCCATCGGCCTGCACGCGATTGCGCAGCAGATCACGCAGCGGCTTCAGCGATGCATATGGATAGACCAGATCAACGAAACCTTTGACGCCGCCGGCGCTTTCGGTTTCAAAGCGCGACATGATCACCAGATCATTTTCGTCAGCGATCTGTGCAAACTGCGGATTGATTTCTGAGCCTACGTGATCGAAATCCACGGACATCAGGGGAGCCCAGGCTTCTTTCAGTGAACGGAAAAACACATCCAGAATGATCTTGGTGATGCGTGATTCCGTCGGCGTAAACATACGGGTCGGTGGCAGCCAGTTGGCTGGCAGCGGTTCACCGTCTTTATCGGTTGCGCGACGACGTGGCGAGCCCGGCATGCCGCTGCCTGAGCCGCCAAAAAAATTATCCAGTGCTGAAAACACCAGCGTCGGTTCTATCGTCACCAGAGAAAATCCACGCAGGGGATTGATACGTATGGTGTTGACGGCCAGTGGCGGACGCAGGCCTTTCAGGTAATCACCAAAGCGCACGATCTGGGCGCGCGATGGATTGATACGTGGACTGGTGCGCAGCACTTCCATCAAACCGAGACGGAACAAACGCACAAAGCGCTCGTTGATCATCTCGATGGAGGAAGTGTTGACGCCCAGAGTACTGTCTTCGCTGGCGAGGTCGTGTTTTTTGACACGCGTCGTCAGATTGAAGCCGGTGTCAACTGCAATGGTGCCGTCGTCGATACCCTGTGCGAGGGCATCGAGTTCTTCCGGTGACAGCAGGTTGCTTGTATCAGCCATGGCTTCTATAGTCCGTAAGAGGTGCTAGGCTTTATTGGACGACGAATTCGGTGAACATCACTTCTTCGATGCCTCCGAAACCTTCGTACTTTTCCAGCAATGAGTTAATGGTCAGCCGGATTTCTTCGGCCAGCTGCTTGCGGAAGTCTGCTTCACGCAGATCAGCTTCAGTTTTTTGACGCATCACATCGAGTATGCCAGCGCGCAGAGCGAGTTCATGTGTCTTCACGTTCTTGATCACGCGGTCATCATAGTGGGTCATGATGGTCAGTGTGACCTGCATTACTTTACGCGAACCGGCGACGTTGGAGAGCAGAGGCTTTTCCAGTGCATAGTAATTGAACTTCCAGCGCTGGTTGTCCGCTTCTGGCGTGACCAGTTCTTTCGATGGAGGCTCCGCACCTGGCTTACCGTGACCGTCATCTTTTTTGCCATGACTGTCAGCCGGTGCGCCATGCGCGTCAGCGGGTGGAGCGGCATGTGGATCGGCAGGCGCGGCGTGAGGATCAGCATGTGCATCACCGTGTGCGTCGCCGCCACCGTGAGCATCACCACCTTGTTCGCCCTCGAGCTTGTCGAGTTGTGCGTCAACCGCTTCCTTGGCTTTTTCTTT
The DNA here is from genome assembly GCA_903872555.1 of uncultured bacterium. Lineage (GTDB taxonomy): Bacteria > Pseudomonadota > Gammaproteobacteria > Burkholderiales > Burkholderiaceae_D > Pernthalerella. The sequence continues at coordinate 2,569 of CAIQLE010000391.1, read as the reverse complement.
TTTCGAGAAAAATCCCGTCGCAAGCAAGGTACCGCCAACCGAGGCGCCGATCAGGAACAGCACGGCAACCACCATGACGATGATCTTGATCAGCGGACCTTTTTTCTTCGGTTCGCCTTCGACTTGTTCTTCTGGTGCTGCAGCTTCTTCAGCCATTACATCCTCCAACTATCAAGAGAATTTCAGTATTCAATTCAGACCAGGACATCCAGGCCATCGGTGCTCGTACCGGTTGTCCGGCCCGTGGGCAGGGTAGCCGTGGTGGAAATTTCACCAGCGCCGCTCTTTGCAGCAACGCTTGCCGTTCCGGATGATGATTGACGCCCGGGTGTCGGATTTCCGCCGTTTTGGCCATTCTGCCTTACGTTGACATTCATCGAAGCAACTTCCATGCCTAGTTGTGCCAATACCTCTTTCAACTTGGGCAGACCATCAATAATCAGATCGCGTGTCTGGGACTGGCTGGCATTGAAGCTGGCCTCCAGCGAACCCTGTTTCATGCTGAGCTGGATATCAATCGAGCCCAGATCATGCGGCTTCAGCGCCAGTTCGACTTTCCAGTCGCCCTTGGCGATCTGCGCTGCCAGACGCTGGCCCAGAGCTTCGCCCATGCGCTGGGACAGTTTTTCGTATTGTTCGGCCCGCAGATTCAGGTCGGCGTGGCTGGTAGGGGCAGCGTCGGCGCTGGCGCCACTGTTGGCTGATGCATTGGTCTGACCAGTTGTGCTGTCTTCCGAGGCCTTGTGCTGCATGATGAGCTGAGTGTCGGCGGCACTCAGGCCTGTATCCAGTGTAGCGATCTCGCTTTGTACTTCGGCCAGTGGTGCGCCGGCAGAAATCAGTTCAGGTTCAGTCTGAGCGCTTCGTTCCGACTGCGTAAAGACCTGGGCGAATTTCTCTGTGCGCTGAGTTGTCTGCTTCATTTGCAGGCGCTTGGCAAACTGGCTGGCTTCCGAGGCGCCCAGTATCAGGCTGGCCGCCAGGTTCTGATTGGCGGCTTCCGGATGAGTCGCTTCTTCGACAGGTGCTGCCACCTCTTGTGTCGCCCCAGGCAAGGCAGCCCGGGTACCGTTCAGACCAAACATCAGCTGGGGTGCTTCTTTGCTTGTGGCCTGTGCGTCTGCTTGTCCTACGGTCCATTGCATGCTGGCTTCCGGGCCGAGATCAAGCCGGTTGACTGACTGAGTACCTGCTGGCGTCGTTGTTTTGGCGGCTGTCGCGCCGGACAAGGCCGATGCTAGTCCTGCAGCATCTTTCAGCTGCCCCGCATTCAGTGCGGTCAGACCGCTGATGCCCGTGCTGCTGCTGAGTACCTCGCTTGTGTTGGCAGCAGCCGGTGCCGGAGCACTACGGCCAAAAATCATGGCCAGTGCGTTTTCATCCATGCCCTGGGCGCGGGCGAAGGCGAGCAGGCTATCGTCACTGGTGGCGGGAGTCTTGGTCGTAATAATGTGGACGGTGGGTCCCAGTACTTCGGAGGCCAGCCCGGATAGAGGGGGTGAAGCCTTGCCATCCGGCACTGCCGGGGTGGCAAGTTCTTGCCCCCCGTCGATGCCAGCCATGGCGCCAAAGAGTGAGGCGAATTCGCCGGCAGCAGCAGGGGCATGCAAGCCATGTTTCGCAGAAGGGCTTGATTTATCAGCCTTTTTTGCTTGCTGAGCGGCGTGAGTTGTCGAGTTGAGTACAGAAGTCATCGAGCTTTGCATTCCAGTTTGAACAAGGATTACCTGTCCTAATGCAAAAACCGTGTCAGGTCACCAAGACCTGATCCGTGAAGCCTGAATTATATTGCTTTAAAGTAATTTATTCTATGCTCAAGCACTTGTTTTCGGCTGAAACAGGTATAAAAAAACGTATCCTGCTGCCTTTCGACAGGAGGATACGTGGAGATGATGAAATGCGTAGCGTTGAACTGAGGCTTAATTCAGGGCGTAACTGCGGCCAGTGGCCGGCACCAGGCTAGGCACCATCTGCCACGCGCCACGGATTTCGCTCATCAGATTGTGAATTTCCTGCAATGCCTGAAGATCGTTGTGCGCGTTCACATGGAACAGGCGACGGGTGATGTAGCTGTAAAGATCGTTCAGATTGCGGGCGATTTCGCCGCCTTTGTCGAAATCGAGTGCGCCTTGCAGGCCCACCACGATACGGCCGGCGCGAGCCAGGCTCTTGGATTTTTCCATGATCATGCCGCGCTCGATCTGACCTTTGGCGGTCGCGAGGCTTTCGATCAGGCCGTCAAACAGCATTTGAATCAGCTGTACATTGTCGGCACCGGATACGCCGGTGGTTACTTTAACGTCGCCGTAGCTGGCAAGTGCACGTTCTCTCATATTCATGGTCTATCGCTCCTGACTGAATCATTGCGTCAGACCATGTATCGGCAGTTCAGCGGGAAGCTTGAGCGGGCCGCCTCCCGCTTTTTAAATTAAGCTGCAGGCACGGGGCTGGCCGGAGCGGGTGCAGCCGCTGCTGGTGCAGCTTCAGCAGGTGTTTCTGGCTGATGAATTGCAGCTTCTGGCTCAGGCTGGCCAGTGTTATTGGCCGGATTTGCCGATGCTGCTAAGGG
>CAIQLE010000390.1 GCA_903872555.1 uncultured bacterium | reverse complement strand
GGCCAGAGCTGCATATCGGCCGTGCTTTCCGACAGGGTCTTGCCGCTGCGGCGCAAGGCCGACAACAGCTGTAGCGCCGAGATAATGCCGTCGCCGGTCGTATGGCTGTCCAGGAACAGTAAGTGTCCCGAGCCCTCACCGCCAACCTGCCAGCCGCGCTCCTGCAGCAGCTCTAGTACATAGCGGTCACCTACCTTGGCGCGGGCAAAGCCCACACCCAGTTCACGCAAGGCTGATTCCACGGCCATATTGGTCATCAGGGTACCGACCGCGCCTGCGATGCCGCCATTCGCAAGCCTGTCCTTCACCATAATATAGAGCAGCTCGTCACCATTAAAGATGCGGCCGCTGGCATCCACCATCAGCAGGCGGTCGGCATCGCCATCCAGAGCTATGCCGAGATCAGCTTGGTTGGCCTGTACGGCTTTGGCCAGTGCCTGCGGTTCGGTCGCGCCGTGGCCGTCGTTAATATTGAAGCCATTCGGCTGGTTGCCTATGGCGATAACTTCCGCACCGAGTTCGTGAAACACATCGGGCGCAATATGGTAGGCCGCGCCATGGGCGCAATCGACCACCAGTTTCATGCCACGCAGATCAAGCTCATTGGGAAACGTGCTCTTGCAAAATTCTATATACCTGCCGCGTGCATCTTCCAGACGCCTTGCCCTGCCCAGCTTATCGGAACTGACACAGGCCAGAGGTTCTTCCAGTGCAGCTTCGATGGCGAGTTCAACTGCATCAGGCAGTTTGTTGCCCGATGCGGAGAAGAATTTGATGCCATTGTCTTGATAAGGATTGTGCGAAGCTGAAATCACCACGCCGGCAGACAAGCGTAATGCGCGCGTCAGATAGGCAATCGCCGGGGTCGGCATAGGGCCGGCCAGCATGACATCCACACCGGCGGCAGCAAAGCCTGCTTCCAGCGCAGCTTCCAGCATATAACCCGAAATACGGGTGTCCTTGCCTATCAGGACTGTGGGGCGGCTGGTGCCGGCTGATTCGGCCTGTGTCAGCACCTTGCCTGCGGCATAGCCTAGTCGCATCACGAAGTCTGGTGTGATCGGCATGATGCCGACTTCTCCACGTATGCCATCGGTTCCGAAATATTTGCGTCCCATAGTGTCCCGTCGCTTCTGTCAGTTCTTATGATGTGGTGCCGGATTCTGAGTTAAGCCCGCAGCCATCTTGTTGTTCAGTGTTGTCGTTTTGTGTTGCGATTCAAACGTGTGATTCAAACGTGTGATTCAATCGTATTGTTCAGTTCTGCACTTGCAGCTTGTGCTGCTCCGCTGCCCGCCATACTTTAAGTGCATCCACGGTTTCAGCCACATCATGTACCCGCACGATATGCGCACCATTCATCACTGCGACCAGCGCTGCCGCCACACTGCCGGCCATACGCTGCTCAGGTGGTCTGCCCGTGATCGCCGCAATCATGGATTTGCGCGATAAGCCCACCAGCAGCGGCAATGATAATTCACTATACAACTGAGCCAGGTGAGCCAGCAGTTCCAGATTATGTTCCAGCGTTTTACCAAAACCAAAGCCCGGGTCTATGCACAGGCGGCGATGTTCAATGCCAGCGTCCAGTGCAGCATCTATACGGACTCGTAAAAATTCTGCAACTTCTTTCAGTACATCCTCATACGCAGGCGAGTGCTGCATAGTCTGCGGCTGGCCCTGCATGTGCATGATACATAAGCCGCAATCACTGTCCCTGACCGCGCTTAAGCTCTCAGCATGAGTAAAGCCTTCAACATCATTGATCATGTCAGCACCGGCGGCCAGCACTTCGCGCATCACTTGCGGACGGCGCGTGTCGACTGACAGAACTTTGCCGCAATCGCGCAAGGCGTAGACCACTGGCATCACACGCCGCAATTCTTCCTCCACTGACACGGGTGGTGCACCAGGACGGGTAGACTCGCCACCGATATCGATGATGTCCACACCATCGGCAATCATTTGCTCTGCATGCGAGATGGCCAGATCAAGCGAAGCGAACTGTCCTCCATCGGAAAATGAATCCGGTGTGACATTCAAAATGCCCATGACCAGTGGCCTGAAGGCCTTGCCTGAAACAGGCAAGTCATAGCGTCCGCACAATAAAGCGTTTTGAAAAAATTCAGGCACAGGCAAACAGTCAGTTGAACAATCAGATAAACAAAGGAAGGCAACATGCAAACGGGGTGGAGATCACTCTCCACCCCGTTTGTTTGTACTAAATTATTTCAGCATCAGGCCGGTGCTGTAGCAGGCTCAACGCCGCCATCCGGTGAGCCATCATTCGGACGCGAAGGGGGTGCCACCTTCGGTGGACGCGGCTCGCGGCCTGCCATGATGTCGTTGATCTGGTCGGCATCAATGGTTTCCCACTCAAGCAGGGACTTGGCCATTTGTTCAACTTTGTCTTTATTGCGTTCCAGCAGACTGCGAGAGAGCGCATATTGCTGGTCAAGAATGGAGCGGATTTCCATGTCGACTTTTTGCTGTGTCGCTTCCGAGACCGTCTTGGAAGACATACGGCCAAAGTAAGAATCCTGATCCGTATCTTCATAGACCATCGTACCCAGAGATTCCGACATACCGAAACGGGTGACCATGGAGCGTGCCAGTTTGGTGGCGCGCTCAAAGTCATTCGAAGCGCCTGTCGACATCTGGTTCATGAAGATTTCTTCGGCAATACGACCAGCAAACAAGATGGCGATATCTTCCAGCATCTTGTCTTTATACATATTCACACGGTCATGCTCAGGCAACTGCCAGGTCAGACCCAGCGCCATACCACGCGGCATGATGGTCACTTTGTGAACCGGATCAGCCTTGGGCAATAATTTAGCAACCACCGCATGGCCGGATTCATGGAAAGCCGTATTGCGGCGCTCTTCTTCACGCATCACAGCAGATTTGCGCTCAGGGCCCATGACGATCTTGTCTTTGGCATCTTCGAAATCCTGCATCTCGACCAGACGCTTGTTGCGACGCGCAGCAAACAATGCAGCTTCATTCACCAGATTGGCAAGATCAGCACCTGAGAATCCAGGCGTGCCACGCGCCAGCACATCAGCCTTGACGTCAGGTGCGATAGGCACTTTGCGCATATGCACAGCAAGAATCTGTTCACGGCCACGTATATCTGGCAGGCCAACAATCACCTGGCGATCGAAACGGCCCGGACGCAGCAGCGCTTTATCAAGCACATCCGAACGGTTGGTTGCAGCGATGACGATGACACCTGCATTCGCTTCAAAACCATCCATCTCGACCAGCAACTGGTTCAGCGTCTGTTCACGCTCGTCATTACCGCCGCCGGTGCCGGCACCACGATGGCGACCTACCGCATCAATCTCATCGATGAAAATAATGCAGGGTGCATGTTTTTTGGCATTTTCGAACATGTCACGCACACGCGATGCGCCCACGCCGACGAACATCTCAACAAAGTCGGAACCCGAAATCGTGAAGAAAGGCACCTTGGCTTCGCCCGCAATGGCACGCGCCAGCAAAGTCTTACCGGTACCTGGCGGGCCGACCATCAGCACGCCACGTGGAATACGACCGCCGAGCTTTTGAAATTTTGTAGGGTCGCGCAGGAAATCGACCAGTTCGCTCACTTCTTCTTTGGCCTCGTCACAACCGGCCACATCCGCAAAGGTGATGGCATTCTGGTTTTCATCCAGCATGCGCGCCTTCGATTTACCAAAGGAGAATGCGCCGCCCTTGCCACCGCCCTGCATCTGACGCATGAAGAACACCCATACGCCTATGAGCAAGAGCATAGGGAACCAGGAAATAAAAATCTGCGACAGGAATGAAGGCGGCTCAGGCTGCTTGACATCGAACTTCACGCCATTGTTGACGAGATCGCCAATCAGACCACGATCAAGATTCGTGGTGGTCGCCTTGATCTTTTTACCATCATTGGTGATGGCAATAATCGTGCGGTCTTCAATGGTCGCTTCGCGTATGCGCTGCGCCTTGACCTCGTCAAGGAAGTCCGAATACGGGATAGGGGTAGCACCGCCGCTGATGCCGCGCTCATCAAATTGCTTAAAGACGGTAAAGAGCACCAGGGCAATCACAACCCAGATGGCGGCTTTGGAAAACAGGTTATTCACGAGGACTCCTAGAGTGCGGCCGATAATGGCTGCTTGGCTATACGATCAAATTCTACTCGCAATAACCAAGCCTTGCCAGCAACCAAGTGGGGCTAACTACCTGATTTTTCAAGCCCAATAGGCCACCTGAGTACTAAATAAGAGACTTTCTCAGGCAGGATTTTTCAAACCTCTTCCCAACAGGAAAATCTCTGAGGATTTATCCCGGCTGGCTTTGGGCTTTTTCGGGCTGACGAGCTTGAACTCCTGACGGAACTTCTCAATGATCTGGGTGTAACCGCTGCCATTGAAGCATTTGACGAGCAGCGACCCCGATGGTTTCATGTGCTGGCGGGAAAAATCGATTGCCAAGTCGATAATATCCTCCATTCGCGCGGCATCCGTGGCCGAAATACCCGACAGATTGGGTGCCATATCGGAGAGCACCAGATCGGCCTTCTGGCCTTTCAGAGCCGCCTCCAGCTGCTCCAACACGTTTTGCTCCCGGAAGTCGCCCTGCAGGAAAAGCACATCGGCCACCGGCTCCATCTCTAGCATGTCCAGACCGATGATCATGCCGTGTATGCCACCGCCCTCCTTACCGGCCAGCTTTCTGCGCACGTACTGAGACCAGCTGCCCGGAGTGCAGCCAAGGTCAACAATGATCTGGCCTGACTTGATCAGCTTCTCGTCTTCGTCGATTTCCTTGAGCTTGTACGCCGCACGTGCGCGATAGCCCTCTTTCTGCGCCAGCTTCACGTAGGGATCATTGATGTGATCGTGCAGCCAGTTCTTGTTCAATTTGTTCTTTGCCATAGGCGAAGGATACCGCATAGCCGCATCGAACAAACGTTCGATGAACTTCTAAGAAACAAATGGCACTCAGTTCGCCTTATTCAACCCCACATTAATACTTAAATCGATACCCAAGGAAAAACCCATGCAAGCAATTTACTCAGGCATTTCTTACGCCTACAGCGAAGCCAGCCGTGCAACACAACCCGTCATCAGCACACTCGCAT
>CAIQLE010000389.1 GCA_903872555.1 uncultured bacterium | reverse complement strand
CCCAGTGGGCGGCATGTTCGATGGTCTAGCTAAAGGATAAATTCAACCCCGGTAAGTTGAGCTGACAAAACGCACTGGACCAGACCTCACCCCGCTTTACAGGCAGCGAGCGCGTCCAGCTGCCGGTCGCGATAATTTCACCGGCCTGCAAAGGCGTGAATGCCTCTTGTTGTTGCAGCTGCTGGTGCAAGGCCAGCAGGGCATGCAAGGGACTGTCCATCAGGGTATTGCCAAAGCCCGCTGCACAAATCCCACTAGTGCCAGCCACGCTGCGTGATAAAGAAAGACTGGCTGAACTTAACACCTTAGACAAATTGTGCCGGCTCTGACGCGAGAGCATGCGTGGTTCACCAATAATCAGTTTGCGGTGCAGGCCGAAGGCTGCCACCGCATCCGCAGCTTCGAATTCCCAGTTTTTGAAAGGGGAGACCACGACTTCGAATCCGTGCGCCATCCATTCCAGACAGTCGGCCATACCTTCCAGCGTGATGTCAGGCTCGGGGGTGCGTCCCAGTTTGAAAACCAGTTTTGTTTCTACACGGGCCAGCTGCGCTTTTGTCAGGCTGTGCAGGGCTGAGTTGCCCATTGCATACTCAACGCTGCTGTCATACAGCGTGGACCAGAAGGGCACATAGCTTGGAGCGGAATCATCCTGTTGCGGTGCAGCCTTCAGCGGGCTGAATGCAATCTTGCGTCCGATCGGGTGCTCACCCTGAGCGATGCGTATGGTGAGTATGCTGCGCGCAATGTCGTAGGCGTCGTCGAGGTTCAGTGGCTCGCTGCGGCTGAGTTTGGGAAGCAAGCTGCCATCCTCACGCGCTTTCATCAGCGCATGGGCGTAGCGGTTTGCCTGAGTGGTCATCAACATGCTGTTCTCCTGATGGATTGCCGTTTTTATACTGACGAGTCACAATTTGAACTTGATGATAGTTTTATTGTCGAACAAGTGCAATAGTTGTTTGTAGAATTGTCAAATAAGCACCTCATCTATGCCGGGGAAGCAGGGAAAAGACGCAAATGATCTGAAGGAATCTGGCGATTTTTCAAGGGTTTCAGGGATGGATGCAGACTTCAGCGGATTAAAAGCGCCTTTGCGGTATAGACCGATTATCATCTTGAAGATTCGATTCACTCTGGCTTAAGCCCACTAAAATCCGTGGAAGTTTCCTTCGAAAAAGAGATACAGCAGCTCAGGCTAGGCCAGGGCGAGACCTTTCATGGCGAGGGCATACTCGCCATCACCAAGGCATTGCTGCAGTCCGGCGTGTCGTATATAGGCGGCTATCAGGGCGCGCCCGTGTCGCACTTGCTGGATGTGATGGTGCAGGCACGCGAGCTAGTGGCCGAACTGGGTGTGCATGTGGAAGCCTGTTCGAATGAAGCCTCGGCAGCGGCCATGTTGGGAGCATCGATTCATTACCCTATACGTGGTGCCGTGACATGGAAGTCCATCGTTGGCACCAATGTGGCCGCAGATGCTCTGGCGAATCTTGCTTCACCCGGTGTCACGGGCGGCGTGCTGATGGTCATCGGTGAAGATTACGGCGAGGGCGCGTCGGTGGTGCAGGAAAGAACCCACGCTTACGCCATGAAATCCAGCCTCTTGCTGTTTG
>CAIQLE010000388.1 GCA_903872555.1 uncultured bacterium | reverse complement strand
TGGGGACTCAGCATGCCTGAAACACAAGCCCCGACACGCATGGTCAGTGTTTTATAGTGGATGTTTCCAATTATGCGCGCACGCGGCAACAATTCAACCCTGCCACTTGCATGGAGATTCCCCACCACTTCACCGCCTATCACCAGATTGCTTGCATGGATATCACCTGCAATCCGGCCATGGGCCGACACCACCAGATAGCCATGCGTTCCGGAGCGCGTCAGCACATCCCCCAGCACCTGGCCATCGACCCGCAGGCCGCCTTCAAACACCAGACTGCCTTCGATACAGCAGCCCCTGCCTATGATGCTGTCTATCTGATCCCAAGCCTGTGCTCCCGCCATGCCATCCTCGCAAATCCGTCAGCCAGGCACCGTGCCCGCCGGATTGCAGATTCTGCCTCTGAGTACAAGACCTGAGCAGACGCTTTATCAGCAGCTTGCGTCAGAACAAGCGTCTCAGGGAAGAATCGGTACGTGGCGCAGACCTGTGCTTTCGTCCAGGCCGAACATCAGATTCATGCACTGCACGCCCTGTCCTGCCGCGCCTTTGACCAGGTTGTCCTCAACCACCAGAATCACCAGCAAATCGCCACCGCCCGGTCTGTGAACAGCGATGCGCAGCATGTTCGAGGCGCGCACTGAACGTGTTTCAGGATGGCTGCCCGCAGGAAGCACATCCACGAAATAATCATTGGCAAAATGTTTTTCAAACAGCGACTGGAAATCCGTGTCACGCGCATGCGGCAAGATCGTTGCATACAGAGTGGAATGAATACCGCGAATCATAGGCACCAGATGCGGCACAAAGGTCAGTCCCACCTTACGGCCGGCAATCGCTTCCAAGCCCTGCACGGTTTCAGGCAAATGCCTGTGACCTTTCACGCCATAGGCTTTGAAATTGTCGGCTGCTTCGGCCAGCAGCGAAGACACCTCCGCCTTGCGTCCTGCACCGGACACGCCCGATTTACAGTCTGCAATCAGCGCGCTTTCATTCACCAGTGGCTGAGCCTGCGCCAGCAAAGGCGCAAAACCGAGTTGCATGGAAGTGGGATAGCAGCCCGGCAGGCCGATCAGCCGCGCTGTGCGTATCGCTTCACGATTGACTTCAGGCAGACCATAAACGGCCTCGGCCAGAATATCAGGACAGCTATGCGGCATGCCGTACCACTGCTCAAATACCGCGGTGTCTTGCAGACGAAAATCTGCCGCCAGATCAATCACCTTCACGCCCGCTGCCAGCAGCTCGCGCGCCTGCGCCATCGCCACACCGTGAGGCGTTGCAAAGAACACCACATCGCATTCATTCAGACGCGCTTTTTCCGGTGCTGAAAAAGCCAGCGATACGTGACCGCGCAGTGAGGGAAACATATCCGCCACCGGCATGCCATCTTCCTTGCGCGAGGTAATCGCTGCAAGCTCTGCTTCGGGATGCGCCGCCAAAATACGCAGCAGCTCTACGCCGGTGTAACCGGTGCCGCCAACGATGCCAATCTTGATCATCAGAGTCTCCTGATGCGCCCGTAAAAATACAGGCGCTGAAATTCATTGAACCATATAAAAAAGCCGCCGGGCGCAGACCCGACGGCTTTAAGTTCCAGCAAAAGCAGCGGATTAACGCTTCGAGAACTGTTTTGCGCGACGTGCTTTGCGCAGACCCACTTTTTTACGTTCAACTTCACGTGCATCACGAGTCACGAAACCGGCTTTTGACAGCTCAGGCTTGAGTGACGCATCGTAGTCGATGAGTGCGCGGGTGATGCCGTGACGAACTGCACCTGCCTGGCCGGATTCACCGCCGCCATGCACATTGACCATGATGTCAAAGCGCTCGACGTTGTTGGTGAGTTCGAGTGGCTGGCGAATCACCATCAGGCCGGTTTCGCGCGAGAAGTACTCGGCAGCTGCCTTGCCATTTACAGTGATTTTGCCGCTGCCGGCTTTGATAAACACACGGGCCACTGCACTCTTGCGACGGCCGGTTCCGTAGTTGTAGTTACCGATCATGTCTGTTCCTTAGAGTTCGAGTGGCTTAGGCTGCTGGGCACTGTGCGGATGCGCACCGTCAGCATAGACCTTGAGCTTTTTAATCATCGCGTAGCCGAGTGGGCCCTTAGGCAGCATGCCCTTGACAGCTTTCTCAAGCGCACGGCCAGGATGCTTGCCCTGCATATCGCGGAAATTAGTTTCGTAAATGCCGCCGGGATAACCCGAGTGACGGAAATATTTCTTATCGAGCGCTTTGGCGCCCGTCACGCGCAGTTTGCCTGCGTTGACGACGATGATGAAATCGCCGGTATCGACGTGAGGAGTAAATTCAGGCTTGTGCTTGCCACGCAGTCGGCGTGCCACTTCGCTGGCAACACGTCCGAGGACTTTGTCTGTGGCATCAATCACAAACCAATCGCGCTGGACTTCGTGTCCTTTGGCGGAAAAGGTTTTCATGGTGAATCCTAAAAAGTAGTCATGCTCTAATGGCGGTTCCGCGAACATCAACTGCACACCGCGGACGCATCCTTGTTATATATCCCCGAGAGCAAACCGGGGAACCCGCAATTATAGTGTTTTCAAGGACTTGGCGTCAATTACCCGCCTGATGTTGTTCACAAAAAGCTCGTTGCTGCCAAGTTGATAAGCAAAGTCCCCGTCAACTCAATCGCCAGCAAACAAGCCTGAAACCCGCAAAAGCCAGCAAGCGCCTCAACTCGCTCTACAATAGCCACTCTTTTTCTGCTTTTTACTATTTTCTGACCGAGATTTTTTATGGAATGCACCGTACGCTGGACCGGCTTGTCCGGAATGACTTTTGTGTCTGAAACCGGATCAGGCCACCTGGTCACCATGGATGGCGCACCCGAAGGTGGAGGCCGCAACCTGGCACCGCGCCCCATGGAAGTGGTGCTGGCCGGCACCGGCGGCTGCACGGCTTACGACGTGGTCGTCATCCTGCGCAAAAGCGGTCAGGACATACGTGGTTGTGAACTCAAGCTCACTTCCGAGCGCGCCGAGAAAGATCCCAAGGTTTTCACCAAAGTGCACTTCCACTTCATCGTGCGCGGCCGCAACTTAAAACCGAATGTGGTTGAACGCGCGATCAAGCTCTCACATGAAAAATAGTGTTCGGCTTCTATCATGATGGAAAAGACGGCAGAGCTGACGCACTCCTTTGAGATTATTGATGATCTGAGCGAACAGCCGCCTTCAGTTGAGTAAGCTAATGATGAAGGCCCTTTACTAAGGAAACGCTGATTTATTCCCATCAGTCCTTCCCGTAAAGCAGTTGCTCTTTTAGAATCGCGTTTAGGCCCACTG
>CAIQLE010000387.1 GCA_903872555.1 uncultured bacterium | reverse complement strand
CCACCGGAGACTGAACCGACCACATGGCCGTCTTCACAAATGCCCAGTGTGGCGCCTTCAGGGCGCGGGCTGGAGCCCCAGGTGCGGATCACCGTCACCAGTTCACACTGCTTGCCTGCGGCGATCCACTCGCCACAAGTTTTCAGGACTTCGAGATCAATGCTGTCCATGGAATTCTTTCGCTACAAATAAAAAATGCTCCCCACCCTTGCAGGAGGGGAGCATCACTACCTTATTGCATTAAGCCGACTTCAGACCTGCAGCCAGCGGCATGCTACGCACGCGCTTGCCGGAAGCAGCGAAGATCGCGTTGCCAACTGCGGCACCGATCAGCGAAGTCGATGGCTCGCCTACGCCACCTGGCTTCTCTGTGCTCTCGATCAGCGTTACATCGATAACCGGCGATTCGTTTTGGCGAATGATACGGAAATCGTTGAAGTTGTTCTGCTGAGCACGGCCTTTTTCAAACGTGATGTTGCCGTACAGTGCACCCGAGAGACCGTAGATGATGCCGGACTCGAGCTGCTGACGAACGATCTCAGGGTTGACCATACGACCTGGGTCGCAAGCAACGGTCACCTTGTGAACCTTGACTTCACCACCGCTGATGGAGATCTCAGCTACTTGCGCCATGTAGGTGCCGTAGCCTTCCATCAGTGCAACGCCCAACGAGTGGCCGTTGGCCAGTTTCTTGCCCCAGCCTGCTTTTTCAGTAGCAGCTTTCAGGACTTTGGTGAAACGTGGCTCGTTGACGAGCAGATCCATACGATACTGAACAGGGTCCTTACCAGCAGCGTGTGCCAGTTCGTCCATGAAGCACTCGTTAGCGAAGCAGTTCATGGTGTGCGACACAGCACGCAGGTAACCAACGCGCATACCTGTGTCATGAATGATCAGGTCGTGCGAGGTGTTGGCGACAGCGTAAGGAGCAACAGCTGCTTCAACCATGAATGGATCCAGGGTGTTTTTCGGCAGGCCGAATGCACGCTGAGTGATCGACTGCGAAGTCAGTTGCAGCTTGACGCCGACTGGATTGCCAGCAGCATCCAGACCAGCTTCCATGCGGTTCAGACCCATAGGACGATAGAAGTCATGCTTCATGTCGTCTTCACGTGTCCACAGCACTTTAACTGGCTTGCCGACTGCTTTCGACACTTGCACTGCCTGAGCAATGAAGTCGAGCTCGATACGACGACCGAAACCGCCACCCAGGAAGGTGGTGCGAACGGTGACGTTCTCAGGCTTGATGCCGAGCACAGCAGCTGCAGTACCTTGTGCGCCCTGTGGGAACTGGGTAGGACCTGTCAGTTCGCAACGATCGCCTTTGACATCAGCGATGAAGTTCATAGGCTCGAGCGGCTGGTGAGCAATGTGCTGAGTACGATATTCAGCCTTGAGGACTTTTTTCGCACCGGCGATTGCACCTGCAGCATCACCTACATCAGGACGAATCTTGATAGGTTTGATTTCTTTGTCTGCATCAGCAATCGATTTCCACATGCTGGAAGTCGACAGAGCAGCGCCAGCGCCTTCGTCGAAGGTCACTTTCAGGGCTTTACGTGCCTTGAATGCCTGCCAGTAGGATTCAGCAACCACTGCAACGCCGTCAGCGATCTGCACAACGTCGATCACGCCAGGCATAGCCTTGGCTTTAGCAGCGTCGAAGCTGACTGGCTTGCCGCCGATGACCGGTGTCTGCTCGATAGAAGCGTAGACCATGCCAGGCACTTTGGTGTCGATACCGAATTCAGCAACGCCGTTCACCTTCGATGGTGTGTCCAGACGCTTGACTGGCTTACCGACGATCTTGAACTGCGAAGGATCTTTCAGCTTGACGTCTTTAGGCACAGGAACCGATGCTGCAGCAGCAGCCAGTTCGCCGTAAGTTGCGCTCTTACCACCGCCCGACACAACGCCGTTTTCAGCAGTCAGAGTCGAAGCAGCAACGCCCCACTTGTTGGCAGCAGCCTGAACCAGCATGGTGCGCACTTGTGCACCGCCGATACGCAGCTTTTCCCATGCATCACGGATCGAGGTGGAACCACCGGTGATCTGTGCGCCGAGCAGGCCGTTAACGTACGCTGGGTTAGCAGGTGCGGTAGCGATCTTGACGGTATTGATATCAACGCCCAGTTCCTCAGCGATCAGCATAGGCAGCGAGGTGTAAACACCCTGGCCCATTTCTGACATGTAGGAAATCAGGGTAACGGTGTTGTCGTCAGCAATGTGCACCCATGCGTTCGGGGTATGCACGGAACCGGCAGCTTTGGCTTCTTCGCCACCTAAGCCCGGCAGATACATGCCGAGCACGGCAACGCCGGAGGCCAGCGCCGACGATTTCAGAAATTCACGACGTGTAGTTGTCATTTGTCTTGTCTCCTCTACCTTAAGCTTGACGCATTTCAGCGGCAGCATCTTTGATGGCTGCGCGAATGCGGTTGTAAGTGCCGCAACGGCACAGATTGCCGCTCATCGCGTTGTCGATGTCTGCGTCGCTTGGATTCTTGTTCTTGGCGAGCAGTGCTGAAGCACTCATCAACTGACCGGACTGGCAGTAACCGCACTGTGGAACCTGATGCTTGATCCAGGCCTTCTGCAGCGGATGCGAGTTGTCGGCGGAGAGTGACTCAACGGTCGAAATATTTTTACCAGCGACGCTGGAAACCGGTGTCTGGCATGAACGAATAGGTGTGCCATTCAGGTGAACGGTGCAAGCGCCGCACAGTGCTGCGCCACAACCGAATTTGGTGCCGGTCAGACCGACTTCATCACGAATTACCCACAGCAGTGGGGTGTCCGGCTCGGCTTGGACGGAGACCGTCGAGCCGTTCAGATTGAAACTGATTGCCATGGTTTTACTCTCCTCTTTCTTAGTTTCACTGCAAGTTAAGCCAATGATGTCTCATTAGTTTTTCTTAAAAACTGGCACTGGGGCGATGCCATGTCATGTATGCATCTGCACCGTTTTCTGTCGTCGGTGTCAGCGCACGATTACTCCCGCTTTGGTCTTGATTACCCAAAAACACTTTGCGGTTTTTGGACAAAATTTTTCCAACTGAGACTATATAACACCCTTATTTCGCAAAATCAAGAAAACGCATATGAGCTTTGCACTTGAAACAAAAGCATTATCAAATCATTAAAATTATTCATCACTTCACTTGCAATTCGGGCAACGAAAAATGCAATGATGAAGTCAGTGATTCAGATGAAAATCATTGCTTAATAAATAATAATAATTTCCATCGCAATGCATATGCTTACTGCATTATTTTTTCCAGCCCCATACCTGCACTCACGGCAGGAAACAGTGCCGGTATGTAGGTGAGTCCGGCGCTGCGTGCAGCCTTCTCAAGCTCACCATTCTTAGCCATCACATCCAGCGCGCCATTGACGGCCTTCAACAGATCAGCATGCGCATCGGTTGTCACAAAACCCAGATTAAAACCCACCGGCAAAATCAGACCGGATGCGCGCAAGGTGGTTTGAGGATGATCATTGCGATAGATATCAAATCGATGCATCTCAACGATGGTCACATCGAACTCTGATTTCGAGAGTAAATCCAGCGGCTCAAACTGTATGTCGACATGGATCAGGTTCTTCGCCAGTAAGCCCTGCTTATACGCCATCGCAATCAAGTCACCCATACTCGCGGGCCGGTTACCCATGCGATAGGGTTTCAGTTCATCCAGCGATGTCAGCTGGCTCTGCGTGACATTCGTCCCCAGAACAGGCGTCATCCCAGCAAAGTGATAGCCCTGGCTCGCAAACAACTGATTCCCGCTCAGGCTTTGTTTGCGATCTTCAGGCGCGATCCCATCAATCGGAGGCAAGGTAGTGGTTTCACCGCTTGCGCCGCGATCCAGCGAAGACTGAATCAAAGGATAGCCACCCACCAGCTGGCATACACCTGCCGTCACCATCACGCTGGCTTTGACGGAAACGGAGCCTTTCTTGCGGCGCTCTTTTTCATACCACTTGATTTCCAGTGGTTTGTTGAGCTGTCTGGCCAGAGCCTGTGCCACGGTCAGATCGAAGCCACCTTCCTTGCCTTCGCTCTTAAACGAGAAAGGGGCATTGTCTTTATTCAGACAAATCGTCAGCGCATTCGCATCCGTCCCGGCCGCCAGCACCGGCAAAGTGAGGCATGCCAGCGCCGTCAGCAAAACACCTGCAATCCATTTCATAGGGTGCCGCCACGTGAACCAACGTACGACCAGAGGAAGGCAATATCTTCGTCCGTCAGTATCCCTTTCCAGGGTGGCATAGCGCGCTTGCCGTTGGTGACAGAATTAAAAAAGCGATCACGATCATGTAGGGGAAACATACGCAGATCAAAGGCATTATTGCCACCGACCATTTCAGGACCATGGCAGCGCAAACAAAGTTGTTTGTACATCGTGCGTCCCTTTTGTATGCGATCTGGCGTGAACTCAGCCATACGCTCATTCAAAGGTGCTGCGACCTCTTCTTCTGCCTGCACAGGCGCGACCAGAGTCAGCGCAGCAAGGATACAGAGAAGCATTCCAGAAATTAAGTAAATCAGCTTACGAATCTTCATTATCAATACGATGTTCAGCGTTATAAAAAAAACAGGCACTGGCAAATTTCGCCAATGCCTGTTCTGTTCAGCAAATACTACTTAGTTCGACAGAGCGAAGGTAACGAGTGAGCTACCGGTTGGAACGCTCTTCAGTCGTTCGTCACCCGAGTACAGTGCATACACACCACCCGTGCCCGAAGTCACTGTGACGTACTGCTTGCCGTTCTTTTCCCAGGTGATAGGCATAGAGACCATGCCCGAACCGGTCTGGTAGGACCACAGCT
>CAIQLE010000386.1 GCA_903872555.1 uncultured bacterium | reverse complement strand
CAGGCAAAGTCTGTCACCAGCCATTCACGCTTCGCTTCCAGTCCTTCGAAGTGAGGATAATTGTCGGCGAAGGGATCAACGGTGACCACCATATGCGGTTCTATGTCGGCTGCGCGCAATGATTTCCATGCTGCGCCTACGGCAATCAGGAGAATTTTGTCCTGATGTTCACGCAGCAGCGGTAGATGTTTTTCCAGTGAAGGACCGGCTGACACAATGACCGCCGGCTTGCCATCCCAGGCCTGATACAAATGAACCACGCCCGGGGCACCCAGTGCCTGTGGCAGATTATCGAAAGAATTTTTAAGAAACAGTTCAGAGGCGATCAGTTCCGTGGCTTTGGCCAGACGTTGTCCTGTCACTTCAGAGGATAGTTTGTAAATCAGATCATCCACAAACGCGCGATGCAAGCGATGCGTCGGCGCTGCAATCAGCGGTATCCAGCCTTTGAGTTTGAGCAGGCTGAGTTCACCCATGATAGTGAGCACAGATGTGGCTAAGTCTTCACCCACTGACCAGATGATGTTCGGATTGGCCAGTACCTCACGCATATCCCTGACTTGCAGCATCAGCCGTAAGCATTCCAGATCAGGCTCGACAACCACCACTTTGCTGAGTTCATCAATCTTGCTCAGCAAGACTTCCAGCGTATAGCCCAGTCCCAGACCAAGGTGAACGACAACATTGAATTCTTTGCCGGCAGTTTCCTGTTCTATCAGCCGCGCGGCTTCAGACACAGGGTCGTACGGGCTGTTCAGCGTGAATGTACCGTTGGCGTCGGTGGCCTTGAGTGTCAGATGGCCGCGCTTACCTGCCTCGACCGTCAGCGATCCCAGCGCAGGCGAGGGCGCTTCCAGCAAGAGTTCAGCTAATTCCGGATGATGCTCGCGCAAGACGCAGAGATTATTGTCCAGTACCGAGGGATCGTTTGCTTCCATCATCTGCTATGTTCTCAGGCTAGTGTGCCGAATTAATGAAGGTCGGCGAGGGTGTGGGTTACCAGTGCCTGCATGTCATGCAAAGTCGCAATCAATTCGAATTCCATCACATCAGCCAGCAGCGGGTGATCGAGTGCCGTCATGGCTTCCACAATCAGCTGTACAGATTTCGCGAGACTGTCTTCAATGTCAGCAAACTGCATGCTCAGTACAGGCTGAGTTTCATTTGCCTTGCCGGCCAGTTCCGCAAACTCCATCAGCCATTGCAGGCCATCGACAGAATCATTGATCACCGCCATGCCCTTTGAGGGATCATCAGAGCGCAGTACGGACAGATTATTTTCCAGTACTGGAATCGCGCGCGACAGATACTCCATTGCGGATTCAGTGCTGGACTTCAGAATGTCTTGCAGCGCGGCTGCTTGCTCATTAGCTTGGGACATCAGGTGCCTCGTTTCTGTATCGTGAGTATGCTTTTAGAAGCAGCGGCTGACGCGCGACTGCAAAAAAGTAAAGTTTGCTTCAGGTGCGGCAATGTAATGCAGTCTTTGCGGATCGCTGGCGACTGGCAGGGTCAGCGTTTTTGCACCCGCTTCACTGGCAATCAGCAGTCCGGCCATGATATCCCAGGATTTATTCGCCTTGCCCCAGCAGCCGTTAAAGCGCCCCTCTGCCAGATAGGCCAGATTGAGTGCCGCTGAACCGGTGCGCAGGCAACCGCGGGTCGCATCATTGACTTCACCGAATGCCAGAAATTCTTCATGGCGGCGCGCCGGCTCAAAGCTCTTGCCGGAAAAAGAAGCGGCAAACAGGGAATCTTCAGGATGTTTATCGCTGGTGTGCAGCTTGCGCTGATTTTTGAAAGCACCATGGCCTTCGCTGGCATAGTAAATATCATCCACCAGTGGAGCATAAATTGCACTGGCCACGGCCTTGCCTTTGGAGATAAAGGCCACCGAGACAGAGAAGAAGGGAATGTGATGTACATAATTCACCGTGCCATCCAGTGCATCCACCACCCAGTAATCTTCGGCATCGGCTGCCCCGGTATAGCCGCGTTCTTCTGACAAGATAGTGATGCCGGCATCATGCGCCTGCAATACGGCAAGCGCCTGTTCTTCAGCTGCCTGATCAGCTTCGCTGTAAATATCACGGAAGGATTCTTTGGCTGTG